>JAEOSP010000049.1 GCA_016840305.1 Candidatus Hodarchaeota archaeon | reverse complement strand
CATGGTCACGGTTCTTCAGAATAATTTTCCTGAAACCATCGAAAGAACTATAAAAGATGCTGATCAAATTTGTGACCATGTCTTTGATGTATTAGGAAGCGGCCCAATTCATCTCAAAAGTCTGCGTTCGTCAGCCTTACATCGAAAAGTGAGAGCTCACGATTCACGATTCACCTCAGGCTACGCAGCTATTAACTGGCATCTTGATTTTAAAACCGGCTATTGCTGGAATCCTAAAATATACTATCGGGAGATTCAGATACCTTATGGAAAGGCCGATATCAAAGTGCCCTGGGAGCTCTCCAGATTTCAACATTTTCCCACCTTAGGAAAGGCTTACTGGATTAGCCGTCAGAAGTCAGAAAACAAAGCAAAGTATGCCCTTGAATTTATGTCTCAGATTGAAGATTGGATTGAGCATAATCCTCCCAAATTTGGTGTCAATTGGAAGTGCACGATGGATGTGGCTATACGGGCAGTGAACTGGCTCTTTGGTTTTTATTTTTTTGCGGATGCAGAAGAAATTCCTGATGTTTTTTGGGGAAAATTCTTAAAAAGCTTGTTCTTGCACGGGAGATTTATCAGAAAAAATTTAGAGATCGGATTAGATAATCGGGGTAAAAGAAGAACAGGCAATCATTATCTTTCAGATATCACGGGGCTTATCTTTCTGGGAATATTCTTCAATAATACAAAAAAAGGAAAGAGTTGGATAGAATTCGGATTAGGGGAATTAATGAGAGAGATGGAATTTCAGGTCTATCCTGACGGTGTTGACTTTGAATCATCTATTCCCTCTCACCGACTTGTGTTGGAACTTTTTGCCTCCTCAGCTATTCTCTGCAAGATTAACAACATTGAACTTCCACAGAAATTTTGGGAACGTTTGGAAAAGTTGTTTGAGTTCGTGGTGTATTATACCAAACCCGATGGTATGGCTCCCCAGATCGGAGATAATGACGATGGCAGGCTTCACATTTTGGCTAACTATGGGGATTGGCAGCGACTCGACCACAGATATTTGTTTTCCATTGGTGCAATTTTATTTAATAGCGCCGATTTTAAAGAGGCGGCGGGGGGAATAGACGAAGAGGCATTTTGGCTCCTGGGAGAAAAAGGAGTAGAAAAATTTAACACGATTGGGAGCAAGAATGTATCATTACAATCGAGGGCTTTTGTTGACGGTGGTTTTTATGTGATGCGCCATAATAAGTTGTACATGATTGTAAGTTGTAAACCAAACGACCCGGACGTTCCTTCTTCACATAGACATAACGATAGTTTAAGCTTTGAGCTGTATGTCGATAATAAAGCATTTTTGGTCGATCCAGGATCATACATTTATACTGTCAATCCTGAATGGCGTAACATATTCCGTTCGACCTCGTACCATAATACTGTAGTCGTCGACAGTAAAGAACAAAATAGAATTTTCTCTAAAGAATTATTTTTTCTGCCAAGTGATGCGGTTATCAAAATTAATGAGTGGGAAATTACCGATGAATATGATTTTTTAGATGCTCAGCATAGCGGGTATGAACGCCTACAGGAGCCTGTCATGCATCGACGACAAATACTTTTTAACAAAAAAGACAGATATTGGGTTGTTAAAGACATCTTGACCGGTAAAGGGGAGCATACATTTGATTTATATTTTCATTTTGCCCCAATGGAAATTGGTTTTTTAACAACGAATAAAGATATATTAAACCAAGCTAAGCAAATTAACAATCAATTAATAGATGGTAAAATCGCGATCGATGACTCTTTTGTTGTTGAGACGAGAAATGCTGATGGAGCCAATTTGTTCATTATCCCTTTGAATACCAAAAGTCTATCAGTCGATATTGTAGATGGTTGGGTGTCTTACAGTTATGGAACAAAAGAGAAGGCATCAATAGTAAAATATTCTAAGACAGCTCAATGCCCTCCAGAATTTTTAACGCTTATGTATCCAGTTTCCGTGGCCGAGAGTTGACCCGGGGTTGAAGCTCGTCAACATTAAAACAGAATTGAGGAGGAAATATGACCTTTCAAGAGATATTTTCACGTGTTAAAAACTATATAAATATTGCAAAAGATATATCGATCAGCAGGAATCGAAAACATTAGAGAGTATTATTGGCACT
>JAEOSP010000469.1 GCA_016840305.1 Candidatus Hodarchaeota archaeon | reverse complement strand
CCTTCCATCTTATATTACCTTTTTTTTAATCTTAATTTTCATTATTTTTAGTATATTAAATCAAGCCAATCCCACCAATTTTGCTTAGCTTCATTCCACCATTCTGGTTCATTTGAATTCGTGTACTTAGGCCAATAACCTATAATATTCAAATCTGATGTGTCGGTTTTAAAATACCAATATTCATTTGAATCGCATCCTCCCTCAATCCAGTGCCACCCCCAAGCATGGCGAAAAAGATAACTTATACCAAATTCAGTTTCCTTGGGGCATATGTTCGTAAATCACCTACAACCCTATTTCTGCTGGCATATCGAACTCCAGACAATCCACTGTAAATCTCATCAAGACGATCCAGGTGAACTAAAGAATCAAATCCAAGCTTTACATAATTATATCTATAGTCAATTATAATTGATTGAACATGCAAGTTATTTATTTTACCTAAAATAATCAAAAATATTGAATACACGTTTTTCATGTAACGTTCTGCCTATAAAAGAAGTTGCCGAAGGCAATTATTGGAAATCTTTGATTTCCCTTTTATCCGCTGTTATATGACCGAGCCAAAGTAGAGGCAAGGAGCGAAGCTACGCAGAGTTTCGAATCCCGCCGAAATTACTTTTTACAAATTCCCAACAAATCTAAACTTTCTCTAACATTACTTTTTATTGCATAATAATCCTTTAGTCCATATTTGTTAAGGAAATCCCTATCATTTTTACTTCTATGGTTTCTATGAGTAATTCTTCTTAGGATTTTAATGATTACTGGTTTTAGTGGTTCTGGTATTAGTTTTCTTAAATTTAAGGGGTTAAAAGATATTATACTTATCCCTTGTTTCACTCTTTCTATCTCTATTTTTTGTACCTCCTCATTTCCACGAATTCCCCACACCTTTACATCTAAAAATTTATTTTTTAGAATATTTTCTAATTCATCTGGATAATATTCTCTTATGTGAAATCTATTCCAAGGTTTTTGACCTGATTTTAATCTGTAAGTCCTATTAGGTGTTGTAAGAATAAAAAAACCATTTCTTTTTAAGACTCTATAAATTTCTGAAACATAATTTATGTCATCCTGAATATGCTCTATTACTTGAAAAGAAATAACTGTATCGAAAGTATCATTCTCATATGGAATATTTACCCCGTCATACACTCTGAATATACAATTTTCTGATCCATATTTATTAGAACCATGTTCAATTGTGTTTTTATCTACATCCAAACCAATAATATTTACGCCATTTTGTGATAATAGGCTTGTCCCATAACCTTCTCCACATCCCACTTCTAAAACGTAGCTATTATCTGAAAATTTATCTTTTGCAAATTCGTATGCAAATAAATGCCGTAAGTAAATAAGATACTCCTCCTTAGATTCAAACTTTTCAGGTATTATTCGCTCTCCTTTTATTGATATTAACTCTGTCACAATTAATCACCTTACTTAGAAATTTAAATAACCTTCGTTTCCCAAAGTCGGGATTCGGAATTTCATATAACATACCCGGCATCCAAGACGCACGCGAGTCGGCGCTGCTCCGTCTAATTCAATCGTTCAGTGATCTTACGTTACACCGCGAGCAGATGTGCCGCTAGGCCAAGCCACCGCAGGCGGCTCAGCGTGAATACTCGTGTTAGGCGATACCAAAGTTATCAATAACCATAAATCGTAATATATCCCTTATCTACACCTTTAAGTGTCCATGTATCGTCCTCTTTAATTAGAAAGGCAATATTACGAAATTTGGGGATTATTCTTGTACCACTACACCTGTAAGCATTGCAAAAATATATTAAACCTTGTGTAAATTTTGAATCAAATCCCACTCTCGATACAGTTATAAATCCCGGTGTATCCGGAAATATTTTATCAAAATTGTCCCAATTCGGATTTATGCTATCCTGCAACACATCTATAAATTTATCATACGTAAATAATATGTAGCCTGTATTCAATGGTAAATTATTATTAAGTTTGATAGAATGACTATTACGAGTAATAAGGGAATCAATCGTTTCGTTTTTTAAGTCATCCCATTTGCGTTTTAACATATCCAATTGAGTACCAATGCACCAAGCCTCTGTGTTTTCATTGATAAGTATCAATTCATAATCAATTCCATAATATGAGGTTATTAATACAGATATTGCCTCATATTCCTGCATTTCATCTACTGATTTCTTTGGTACAATTCCGCCAAATAATAATTCTGGGATTGATACCATAATCAAAATAATAATGCTATATATTGGCATGATTTTAAATCCTTTGGTTTCGCATAACGTTCATTCCTAGCATATACAACGTTGCGATCAAAGAGAGCGATGTCCCGAAGGGCAAGAGCGTTAGCCCGCAGTATATATGCTGTGTTAGGCGAAGTATGTCAATATTTGTTTTCTCTAATGCTCCATCACTAAAGATCAATCCTGCCATTTAGCTGTTATGATTTTAAAGCTACCACTTTCTGCAAATGTATTTCATAACCTTCCTTAGCTTTCTGTTTTTGTTCCTCAACCCATCTATCAAATCCCGTTTCCTTGAATCTCTTGTACCTATCCATTGTGTCAGGGTCTGAGTACTCCTTAAACTTGGGGAAGGGAAACTCTCCACACGAAAAACAAATAAGCAGTTCTTTTTCAGAACAGCACTTCCTTACCTCGCACTCAGGTGGACCTCCGCCCTGCTGGTAGCCTGGGCACTTAGCGTTCTCGATAATCCAATCCAGACTTTTCATAAACTGTTTGAAATCGAACGACCCTTTGGAACGAAACTCGAACCCGTAGAGCTTAGCGAATTCTCTCATTTGCTTGGTAGTTTCAACAATTAGCCTTGATGCGTCAAAAAAGTTGATCGTTTCATAAGTATGAACTTGCAAAAAGGCCTTCCGTTGTGGTTAAAATGGATTGTTACAAACAACTTTAACTCAAACGAAAGGCCACAGACTGTGAGGCAAAGAAAAGCAGATTTAGCTCGCCGTGTCAACAGGGAAATTTCAGTAAAATTTACTGAAAGAGGGCTCACCTCATACGCTGGTTTTGAGCTTCTGATTCGGTATTTGCGTCGCACGAAGCTTAACGACCTCCTTCGTTGGCACTTAGGGAAGGTATCGCTGAGTGGAGATTACGGAGCTGTTTCGATGGTTCGCCTTCTTATGGGGATATTGATTGCGGGAGGGCAGAGGCTGCAACACGTTGATTTTCTAAAAGCAGATCCTGTGTTCTTGAGGTTCTGTCATCTTGTGT
>JAEOSP010000468.1 GCA_016840305.1 Candidatus Hodarchaeota archaeon | reverse complement strand
TTATTTACAATCATGATGAACGTTCATTCGACTTATATCAAGGAGATCGTGAATACCTAACCAGTATGATAGCTCAGGATCCCAATGATGTTGGTCAATCGCTAGATATGGAATCCATTGATTGTTTACTAGTTTTAGATGAGTCTGGTGAAAGGTGGTTTTTGGCATACGCTAATTCGTTAGGAATTGTAGGTCAAAGAACAGCAAGAAGACAGGCAGATACTATCGCTAGAAGTGGCTTCAGAATGCCTGCTGGATACTCAATCAAAGGAAATTATCCTCTAGATGAAATAACTGATGTAGACATAGGCGATTTATGGAAAACTGTTCAACAAAAATATGTAATAAGCGACTTAAAGGGATTGTCTATTGACGAAGAAACTGGACTTCCCTCCCAACTTGCAGAAAGAAAACAACGATTAACCACTGCAGGACATGAAGACGCTTTAACCGATGCTAAACTCGAGCTAGAAGAGGCAGAAAGAAGAAAAGTAGCCATGGAGCGTTCAGAAGGGCCCAAGAAAAAAACAAAGTCCAAAGCTACAAAGCCTAAGGCGAAAGTAAAAACAGAAGCTAAACCAAAGGCAAAGGCAAAACCCAAGGCAAAAGCAAAGACAAAACCTAAGGCAAAGGCAAAATCGAAAAAGAAGGCAAAAAAGGCGACTAAAAAAGAAGAAACAGCATTTCTTGAGATAGAATCTATCGAAAAAATTGTTGTTAGTGGAATGTTGACTATTGGGTCTAATGAACCAATTCAAAAGTCTATAACATTAGATCCCAAACATCTATCTTATCGACAGTGGTCCAAGATTGCTTTGGAAATTGAAAAAGATGATCTTGTGCAATTAACACTCTCTGATGAAGAAGATGAGACTTATGCCACGAGTCTAAAGATCTAATTAATTTAGGTAACAACTCCTCGTTCATGACAAACAACATTTACAATGAATGAGCATAACGTAACTTTCCAAAATCTGACGAACAAGATCATTTGTGGTAGTACACCTGATGAACTAGTAAATATCTCCTCAAATAGTATATCATTAACAATTACTAGCCCCCCATTTTATGATGATCAGATATACACGTTAGAAGACGGTTCAAGTGAATTTGGTTGGTGTACTTATTCTGAATACCTTGATCATCTTGATGAAGTTCTACAGGAAGTTTTCCGAATAACAATTTCAGGAGGTAGGTTAGTTTTAGTCCTTAGTAATTCCCCTCGAACAGATAAGGATGATCGAATTCTTGACTACTGGCCAATTATACATGATACTGTAGTATTAAGTAAAAAATATGGTTGGATTTTACAGGATGAAGCAATTTGGATTAAAGATGAACCGTCGTATGAGGACATAAAACCTAGTTCTACGCCAGATACGCAATTAATTCCATATCATGATTGGATTACTGTTTTAAGCAAACCTGGAAAATCTCGTATGGGGAGTAAAAGAAAATCACGTATATCCAGTTTATGGAGACTACCTCAAGAAGGATCTCAAGAATCTTATAACAAGAGTTATGGTTCATTTCCAGATGAATTTATTAAGAAGTGTGTTGAAATCTGGTCTTTGCCTGGTGATGTTATTCTAGATCCGTATGCAGGATCTGGACAAACAGTAAGAATGGCAATAAAACTAGGAAGGACCGGTATCGGGATAGAATCTGATCCAAAATGGAGAGATCTTTGGATTGATATCAACAACTCTCTAACTAATAAATCATAGTGTAAGAAAATCATTGATTTCATTGCTGTCTGAGGTACTGATAAAGATCGATTTTTAGAATAGAAAGAACTTTGGGGTGATGTGGCTAATTTTAGAGAATTGATGGAAAAAGTCGCAGAGAACAAAATATCAAGTGAAAAATTAGTTAATCATTATTTATCTTCCATCCAGAAATACAATTCTGATTTGAATGCAGTTATATCCATAAATCCAGATGCTATTACTGAGGCAATCGCATTTGATGAATTTGAACGAAATAATTCAATTATTGGGCCTTTACAAGGTATTCCAATCCTAATTAAGGATTCGATAGAAACTAAAGGCATATACACCACTGCTGGATCTCCTCAATTAGAGAAATACCTACCAGATGATGATTCCATTGTTGTAAAGAGAATCAAAAATGCTGGAGGGATAATTCTTGGAAAGTCAAATACTCCAG
>JAEOSP010000467.1 GCA_016840305.1 Candidatus Hodarchaeota archaeon | reverse complement strand
TCCCTTATCGCGTATTACACATTGGAGGTGATGAGGTTCCAAAATCAAGATGGAAAAACTGCCTTGATTGCCAAACTAGAAAGAGAAAGATGAATTTTTCTAATGAAGGACAATTACAGGAATATTTTGTCAATAGAGTAGCAAAATTTCTTGTTGACAACAGACGAACTCCAATGGGATGGAATGAAGTTCTACATGATGGATTGACACCGAACATGATTGGTCAACATTGGTTGAAGGGAGATAAACAGGTTGAAGAACATTTAAGATCTGGTCGGAAATTCGTTATTTCACGTTTTTTTTATTATTACCTAGATTATGATTATTCTATGACACCACTTTCAAAAACATATAACTTTGAACCAATACCTTCGACATTGGAACCCGAATACCATGAGAATATTCTTGGTATTGAAGCTCCTTTATGGACAGAATGGATTCCCACACAAAAAAGAATAGACTGGCAAACCTTTCCTCGGTTAACTGCTGTTTCTGAAACTGCATGGTCTCAAATTAATAATAAGAATTATCAATCATTCAAAAAACGGTTGGATTTACATTTAAACAGACTTGAATTATTAGGTGTGGAGTTTGCAGATCGAAAAGAATTTGATCCCGGGATCATTCGGAGAATGTTGTTACCTCTAAAAGTACTCAAAAACCCAAATAGATAATCACTATTCAAGGAAATTTTCCTTTCTTCGACCGACAGCTCTAAATGCAAAGTGAAGATACTTTCAAGATTTCAATATTTCAATTTCTCTAGGTGAGAATAAATCGTATTTTTGAAAAAAACATTATCTGAAAAAGGATTTATTTATTGATAAGAAAAGCAATATTTGGAAGAAAACCTGATCTGTTCTCTTATGCAAGAGGTAGATTCACCGTTGAATCTCTAAGGAGCGTAGTCTAGCTTGGTTTTAGCTGTTCTCTGGAATTACAGTGACAGTGACTAGATGATTCTTGGTTTGGGACCAAGAGGTCGCGGGTTCGAATCCCGTCGCTCCTACTTCTTATTTTTTATTTCAAATTGATAGTGTGGACGAACGGATGTTATTGTAGCTCTGCTAGGATCTCCTCACTCAATTCCTTTGGTTTAGGAAAACGAATTCGATTGACAAACAATTCTTGTCTCACAATCGTTTCTTCTTGTACTTCTTGTGTCTGTAATTGTACTCTTCCAAGTAACTTTACAGTTCTCCCTTCAGATTTCTTTTTAATTTCTTCAAAAATTTCATCGTCATTCGCCCCTTTTTCGATCATTTGGGCAATATCAGAATTTTTAAATCCACTTAAAATTTCTCCCGACATTCCAAAGAATGTGGCTTTAATTGTTCCAGTTCCATCATCCACTAATCCACTTAATCTTAATCGAATTGTTGAATCTACTTCATTATGTTCTCGGCAGATCCATCCTTCCCCATCCTCCTTTTGTTCAACTTTCTTCTTACAAATTGAACAACCCCAGTAATAAGGGGTTTGTTGGAATAGTCTGATTACTTTACCAACTATTTCTATGGTATCACCATCTGCATCTTCTGATAGTTCTGAAAGATGTGTTTTGATATAATTTAGACTTTCAAAGTCTGATGATTCTGTTTTTTGTGTTATTTCAATCCCAGAATATTCAGCAGGGACCTTAACATCTGTAAGGATATTACTTTGTGGATTCAAATGTAATTCAATTCTCTCCTCTCTGTCCTTGCGTATTCCCCCGTATTGAATCTGTACAAACTTAGTTGTACTCTCCTCGATCGAGTTTAGCTTCTCTACGTTGTCATCCCAAGCAACAATTCGGGTTGTACCCGTGTTATCTTGAATTGAAAAGGAAGCTACCCTGCCAGTAGTACCATCGGATCTATTAAATTCTCTTACTTCTGAAACATCTGAAATTAACCCCTCAACGCATACAATTCCCCTTTCTGGGTTAATATCTTGAATTTTAGTTATTGGAGGGACATCACCAATATTTTGCCCTTTCGCTTCTGTAAATATTGTATTGGAATTCGCATGCAGCTCAATCGTTTGAAACTTAGATGTTGTAACCCTAAGATTTTCAATTTTAATATCCTTATCTTGAAACGTTTCAAATTCATTATATGCATCGTTCCATAGAACCAAAGTACATACTCCTGTATTATCATAAATATATGCGCGACCAACGCTCCCAGTTGTCCCATCCTTACGTGAAAACTCACTAATATTCCCTTTAGAACCTTTTCGAGCATTTATTGTTACATTTGTATCGTTTGAATTTATTTCAGCAATCGTTTTCTCTGTGGACGCTTGACTTATTACTTGTGTAGGTGTTTCCTCTAAAGCTGGCAATACCTGATGACCTGTTTTAATAACATAAGTCGATCTTGTTGAATGAATTTCAGGGTTCCCGTTACGATCAAATTTAATTCTTGCTCCTTGTACTAATAACTCGTCCCCACGAGTGAAATTAAATGCTGCATCGGCGCGATCATCCCAGAAAACCATTCTTCTCGTCACCTGATTTCCTTTAACTTGAATGTTTGCAACTCGTCCTTCGTTACCATCTGCTCGATTAAAGGTAACAAGGTTTCCAAGCTTCATAACAACGACTTTTAAATCTACATCCTCTAATTCTTCGTTAATAGTATCCAAATCCATAATTTCATTATTAGGATCAGGAAAATTCTTTTTTTCAGATTTTGAGTCAATATCTATGAAGCCACGATCACCTAGATGAAGTTCTAAATCACCCGTTCTTCCCAATTTAGTATAACCTTGTTTTATTTGAATGACAGTTCCTCTTGAGATATGTTTATCTGTAATTTTTCTTGCTTTAGTTCCCCATAAGATAGTTCTAATGGAATCAGTTCCATCATGTAGGACAAAAGGAGCTAATATTTGTTTCCCACCCTCACGAGTGAATTCTATTGGATGATAAATACGTAATATGACACCTGTAATACTTATTCCCGATAATCCAGGTTCCATTTGTTTTAAATTTTTGATCGTTAACTCAGGCTTTTTAGAACCCTCAGGACGGCCTAAAACGACTCCAAGGTCCTTGGCGATAATATGAACAGCAGCTATATCATTTATTAGGAATTCGAGTTCCTCTTTCTTCTTTTCAATTTTTTCCTTTATCTCAGCTCTTGAAAGACCCGTTTTTTGAGAAATCTTTTGGACCAATTCTTCAATATTTGCCATTTGAATCAACAATTATACTTATTTTGGAACCTACTTTCTATATTAAAGCTTAACTCGGTGAAATCCGCTATTTTGTTACCTAAAGATGATTTAATCTATCAAATAAGTCTTAAGCACCATTCACATCAACTATCATCCATCATTATGAATTACATTTATACCTTATATATTCAAAAAAATGCATTTTCTGAAATTAATAATAGCATTCAATAGTTGTAATTCGATGGAGGAATTTTCTTTATTTTTTTTCCCTTTTCCTCATCTTCAAGAAAACAATTAGCGTTATTAAAATTGGAATTAACGCGATATCAAATCCTGTAGTCTTTTCACTAAAAGATCGCTCCAAACGAATATTTAACGAATAACCTGCTGAATAAATATCATTATAATTCCCATCCATAAGAGAAAAGATGTCGTACGAGATTAATACCCCATTCTTCTCCCATTTGAATTCTGCCTCATAATTAAAATCAAGATTAATACCTGAAGCGGTATCGGCCATATTTCCTTCATAAATGATTTCCATTAAGAAAGTATGCGGAGTTTCAATAAAATCGATAGATTTAATAGTTTCAGCACCTTCCAATGTTCCCTCTAACTCGGGTATGGATCGATTCCATGTATCAAAAACGTCATCCCAAGTTATATTATTGACAGGAGCAATGAAGAAGTACTCTCCCGCAGATACTCCTGATGTATTCTCTAAGAAATTAAAATTATTCCCCAATATTCCACGTCCAAGCGAATCTTGAAGGGATAGGAAAAATAAAGTCTTATTTACCCTAATTTGGGTTGAAATATTACTTGAGCTTAACTCATATTCAACAAAGGAAGAAATAGAATTCACAGAAGT
Source organism: Candidatus Hodarchaeota archaeon (assembly GCA_016840305.1). The sequence continues at coordinate 7,688 of JAEOSP010000467.1, read as the reverse complement.
AATTTCAAGATCTATATTTTCCCCCAATTCCACAATCTCATTAGCTAAATTGTACCCGCGTGTAAGAATAGAAGACTCAAAAGCTCCAAAGGAATATTCAAAATATCTACGTGCAGATTTAACCGTATAAGTCCATGTATCTCCAGATTGAACAGCATAGTTCGTATTACTCCCTTCAATGATCGGATGGTACGAGCTAAGCACAAGTAGAAATATGAAAAACATAAATTTCGACTTTAACGAAAAACTCCTCATTTTTATCAATCTAATCTACATCTTCTGAACATAAATATATTGAGATAGTGGCGGTGAAAAAAAAGCTAAAATTCACTATTCTCGAAACGTAATTAAGAAATTTGAGTTTGGTCGTTCAGAGTACAATATATTGGAAATATTGTTTAATGAAATTACTACTAGATTGTTACCACTTTTGATATTTCACACCAAATTCATTGATGATTAATGCATGCAATTTATTACGAAAAACACGACAACCGTTTCCTGATGAGAGAGATAGGGGGAAGTAATCAATCTCAGGTATTGGATAACTTTCAAGAATGTGAATATTATCGTCTAAAAGTTGAGGAGTTACCTTATCTATTTTGTTAAGTAGTATAAATGGCGGGCGTTCTAGAAGTTCATCTAGAAACTGTATCATTTCAATATCTATAGGGATTATACCTTTTCTTTCTAAGTTCTTGCTAACAGTATGAAAAGTTGAAATATCAATTATGTGAATTGCCATAAAGAGTTCATTCTCAGGATTCTCCAAAAACTGTACAATCTGATCTTTTAGCATATTTTCCAGTTTTTTTGATCGTTTTGTGATTCTACCGAAACCTGGAAGATCGACTAAGTATATATCGTTTACCAACGCTATTGGGACGATTCTTAAGGTTGTTCCGGCATGCTTTCCAATAGGACGTTTACTACCTGTTAAAAAGTTAATAAGAGAAGTTTTTCCTGCGTTTGGTCTACCTGTAACTGGAATATTGTAAGTTTTTTTCATCTTCACAACTTTAAGAATAGCGTTAACAATAATCCAGCAACTATTGGTACTGAAATATTGTCATTTAATTTTTCACTTGTTGTTAACTCAATTGTCCCAGCAATTATCGAAACAATCAAATTTACTACAACCACATATCCCATTATGATATCCTGTGGATCCTTTATCGATAAGATTGATATCCATGGATTAATCTCTGGATTGATAGAAACTAGAAAGAATGCAAGAGTACTACTAATGAAAGCAAATCCAACAAATGCAAGAAAACCTTCAAAGCTCTTATTATTGTATTGCTCGAATTTGTGTTTCCCAAATCTGGTTCCGATGACATTAGCAAAGCCGTCTCCGAATGCCATGATACAAAAAACTCCAGCTGCAACACGTAAATCAAAAAATATAACAGAAATGAGAACCATCAAAATGTATAATAGTGGACCATGAAGGAAACCAGAGCTAACATCCTCTTCCCTTGAAGCCATTGCGTTAAAACTCCCTTTCCAGACTTTGGGACGAGCTATCACCAGAATAAAGAATAATGCTATTAAAACACAAATAATCGATAACAATCGAGGAAAAATAGCTATTAAAATAGTCAAAAAACCCATACTTATATGGACGATCTTTCTTTTTGTTTCCTGATCCATTTTACTCAATCCAGCTGACTGTAAAAGTATAACTTACCAAATCAGGGATTATTATTAATCTCCTTCTTGCCTTTGTACTTCTTTGTCAGCAGAACTTGTCTCTTCATCAAAGGTTGCGGCTTCTAATTCATCCAACCAATTTCCAAAAACATCGACTCGTTCTTCGATAGGACGAATAGGTCGAGTTAATTGGGTTTTACATTTTCCACATAATATCACAGCAGTTCTGATCTTTCTATCAATATCTATATTTAAAGTCTTACTTGCACCGCACTTTGGACAATCAAATACGGTTGGAAGCGATGGTATTGGTTTTGTTCTAACAATTCGTTTTCTTTTTCGACCCATACTATTTCCTCCTCTAACGACGTTTTCCTGTCTTCTTATCCTTCTTTATTTGAGTCAATCTTCGATCTCGCTTTGTTGCTTTTGCTGTAGATTGTCCTTTTTCAAGGGTTTCAGAATCAATTTTTTCTTTTTTGGTTCTCTTTTCACCAACATCCACTGCTGTAACAACTTTGGTTTTCCTTCCAGATCCAATCGTGTATAGAAAAATTCCGCCCACTATCAGGATGATTGCTATTGTAGAGGTTCCAATTACGAATGGAAGGAAAAGGTCTGACAATATAGGTGGAGAACTTGTTTCTTGACTAGCTTCAGCTAACCATGAGACGATATTTGTCCATAGCTTTGCATTATCTGCGCTTTCATGCCATGTAGATTGAAGAATTGGATCATAAAGATCACTAAACATAATACTCGATCCCCCAAGGACAACTCGTGACTCAAAATCGTTATTATCTCCCGCACTGGAAAGAACGGTAATTTCTGTTGCGAGTGAATGTTGCCCTTTCATTGGTGTTTCAGCATATGCCTCGCTTGAGGCAACAATAAGTTTTGGTACCGCACTATTAATTGAACACGAAGTTGTGACTACTGATGAAACATTCTGATAGTCAGTAAAGATTGCATTTTCACTGTCAGTGATGTCAAGCTGTAAATATTCTGGAATACCTGCGTTATCAACAACATTTTTTACTATATCATTCAATGTTTCGCTTCCAAGAGGATCAGTGTCTGTCCAAAAGCGAGCAGTTACTCCAATTCCAACTTCTTGTAAGATTTCGTTTAAATAAATGCCATTTCCATTAAGAGAATCATTCTCTTCATTTAACGGGTTAGCCAGAAGCAATAAACCCTTACCTTCAGTTAGAAAATCACTTATATGAATTCTTTCAATATATTCATATCGATTATCAGGGTTTGTCGAAATAAAGACATCTACACCCTCAAAACTATTTTTGTTTAGAATTTCAGTATTGAACACTATCTGCATTCCTAAATCTTCAAGATCTGCAAGTGCATGACTATATAATGACTGATTGAAAAATTGTCCATGAGATTCGTCAAAAAGGACAATAATCGGACTTTCATCTACTGAAGTGACAACATTGACTCCTGAAATAAAACTAATGCAAATAAGAAAGCATAAGAAGGAGCCAACTCTGATTCGTTTTGAGTTAATCGACAATGTTTTTTCCTCAAGACCTAAATACCATCTGAATTTTCAAAAATGCAGATTTTAGGCAGTATTTTCCAAAAAGAGGGAAATTTAGAATATCTTTTGTATCTTTTTGTAATACCTTTTTTCTTAAAATTTTCTTAGGTGGTTATAAGGGATATAATACTTTTTTTATGTCTACTTCCTAAATTTCTAGGAAAAATCTCTTAGAGATCCTCAGGGATAAAAGCTAGTCAAAGCCTTATTTATTGGTAAGTATATCAAAAGTGATGACACTTGAATAAACAGAGGAGAGTATTCAGAACAGAGCGGATTTGGTTAAAACCAAAAAGGCAACTCCGAGAACTATGTCACATGTCAAAGAATTTGTATAATGAAGCAAATTATCTAGTTAGACAAGCTTACTTTAATCAAAAGAAATGGTTACAAACATATCAGTTTCGAGAGGAACTAGCCAATTCCTCCAATTTTCAACAATTACCCACCAATACAGCAAAAAAGGTCCTCTGGCATGTGGACAAAGCTTGGAAGTCTTTTTTTGAGGCACATGCTGATTGGAATGTAAACCCAGAGAAATATTTCGCTCAACCACGAATTCCGAAATATAAATTAAAAAACGGACAATTCCAAATAACCTTTGCTAAAAGCCAGGTTACTTTTACAAATGGTCTGCTACTATTACCTCAAATTACAGGTGTCCAAGTTAAACCACGACTAACCTCTCCCTCATCCCTCTTAAGTGTAAGAGTCATACCTAAAGGGGTGGGGTATATATTAGAAATCCTCTATGCAAAATATGTTCCAAATGCTCCGAAGTATCCTCCTCGTCATATTATCGGGATAGATATTGGTCTCACAAACCTCATAACCATGGTAAATAACATTGGTGAAACGCCAATTGTCATAAAGGGTGGGGTTGTGAAATCCATTAATCATTACTATAACAAAGAACGAGCACGCTTACAAAGTATTTATGCCAAGCATCACCTCACGATAGGACAAAAAATGAAAAAATTAATCTTGAAACGAAACCGTAAAATGGATAACTATTTTCATGATGCCAGTCGCTTCATCATCAATTGGTGTGAGAAAAATGACATTGATACAATTGTGATCGGACGAAACAAACATTGGAAACAACAAATAAACCTAGGGAAGAGAAACAATCAAAGCTTTGTCGATGTTCCTTTTGGTAGGTTAATCCACATAATACAGTACAAAGCTCAAGATGTAGGAATTCGCGTTTTATTACCCCGTGAAGATTATACGAGTAAATGCAGTTTTTTAGATGGAGAAGCAATAAGAAAAAAGATACAATATTTAGGTGAAAGAAGTTCTAGAGGATTATACTGTTCAAAGAATAGAATAATGATCAATAGCGATGTCAACGGCGCATATAATATCATTAAAAAAGAAGTCCCGAACGCTTTTTTCCAGTGGGAGACCGCTGACGGGATAAAGGGTGTATGGTTACACCCAGTCAGATGGAAAACGGTTGAACAACCAATCGCGGCATGATATCTGATAAAAACGGATTAATTGTAGAATTAGTCAGTTAAAACTAATTTAAATATTTTTCGACTTTGTCCCGAAAGTAATTCTACGATTTCATACTCCTACCTGATATCTTAGCAATGGTTACCATATTGAAATGTTCATGCGGTAAAAACATGCTTCAGGTGGATAATTATTGAGTTTGTCCCGATGAGGTTATGTGTGGTCGTAAGGTAAAAATTCCCTCACCTCCTACTGAATCCGATCCTATTGTAAATTCTCTAAACAGTATCTCTTCGTCCCTTCGAATACTAGTTTTTCTTCAAATCATTTCATTTTTTCTGGTATGATTTGCCATTATTTTTGTCGCATCCCAATTTCCTTGACTACGAAACAATCGTTGTAAGCGTTCATGGCTGCTAGTAGTTCATCCCCCTAGAATCAAGCTTTACTATCAATTCCTCTTTTCGAATATAAAAGGAGAAACCACTAATCATTATTGAGAACAATGGTAGAAAGTGATCATTATCCTAAGAATTCAAATAAAAGTGATTCCCCTTCATTTCATGTACGGATAGTAAAAACACCCCGAAAACAACCTCAAAAGGAAGATATTACAAAATTAGATACTAAAAAATCACGTCCAACAAAATTTCCTGCTATTAACGAAATTCCTGGCTATGAACCTGGTGAGGACGAATATCCTGACCTTAAACATACTGATATATTAAGAACAATTTCTAATAAAAATGCACAGAAATTAGATATGCTTCGACGTCCTCAACTCACATTATACCAGCTTTACCAATCTGGAGATAAAAATGTCATCCTATTGGGAGACCCTGGACATGGAAAAACAGAAGAAAGCATGATCTTAGCGGTAGATGAATTATCTGGGGATAGAAAGAAGTATGTGTTATCATTTCTCACAGGTCGAGGGACAGGCTATACACAACAACAGAAATTCACTAAATTCAGCCGTATGTTAACAGGAGGGAGTTTACAATATCAATTATATCATCGAGACTTGGCAGAACAAAAACCATTGATTAGGAAAGGGGAACGGCCGTATTCTATGTTAGGGATTACACCGTTGACTTATATCGGCACTTTAACTCACTTTATTACTCATCCTATGGGTGACCAAGAAAAAGCTATGTATGAAAGCGATGACCCTGAATGGGCTCGTGAATTACTCAGACCTCATTTCATCTTTATTGATGAGGTTGATTCCTTTTCAGTCTCTACATTAGGCTTTCTTATTCCAATCATTCGTGTGTTTAAATGGTTTAACCCATTTATTAAGGTGATTCTCGCTTCAGCTACCTTAGGAAACCCACATGAGCTTGCCAAACGTTTTTTTGGCCCTGAGGGAAATTATCAGATAATAAAAGGAACAGGTCGTCGTGGTCCCCTGACCTTGAGAATTCATTATGAAGAAAAACCTAAAGAACTCCTTTATCAGAAGTTACAGGAATGGAATTCAGGTATAGAAGCTGAACTTAGTAGATATGCACGATTAGATAATTATACACCTAAGAAAGGGCTTTTCTACTTAGACCATAAAATGACTCTTAATTTTGAACAAGCTTCTAATCGTCTTTCACAGCACTTTGATGTTAACCACGGATGGAAGGATTTCAAAGAAATAGTACAAACAAATACGCGATTCCGAACAGATCCATTATTGATGGGACTTGCTATCACCACTATGTTCCAAACATCATTTGACTTCCCCAGTATTAGTCGGGGGCTATGGTATGGGACGCCTCAGACCACAAGAGATAAAGTCCAATTGCTGGGGAGATATAATCGTAATCCTAACCAACATGGAGTAATTGATATTATTTTACGATCATTTAATCAGCATGAGGCTCAACTTGCGCAGCCCGAACAATTTAAGGAGTTCCTAACACTATTGAGTCAGCCACCTTATATTCCACGAGAACAACCATGGTTTACAGCCATAACATTAAAGCTGACAATCATCTGGGGACTACTAGTAGGGATGACGGTGGGTTATTCCAGCGGTTTTTCAGAGGTATTAGATCATATTAGTGATGACTTTCAACCATTTGTTGATCAAGAGTTTTTCCAGCAACAGTTGCAAACGGTGTGTTGGGAACTAGGAATGGAAGGATATATCAACTATAATGATGATGGAAAACTGGTTCCTACTAGTAAGACGAAGGAGTGGATATACCAACATGTAAAAATCGAGGAAAACCCTTCTTATAGTATAATTCTCGAGCAGGGAAGTAAAAAGAAGAAGTTAGGAACCATTGAGTATCAGAACCTTATCAGACATTGTTTGGTAGGGCAGTATCTTTTCTGGAAAAGGAAAAATTATGTGATTAAGAGAGTGAATAAAGAAAAATTTGAGCTGTATGTAGAATCGGTACCTATTAGTGACCATTATTTTACCAATAAAATCGTAGAAACGGTGAGTCGCACAAAACTTAGGGCCATTGATCATGAAAACAAGATTGCATTAGTAGATGTCATTCTTACTCAAGGACTGGACAAACCTGATAAGCGAATGAAAAATCCGCCTAATGAAGTAGTGTCCTCTCTGTCTCAACCTTTTTCAGGGATTGTTATAGGAGAGAATTCTCCTCTACTAGCGTTTTTTTCTGTTCAATCAATTAAAGCATTAATCGATCATTTAACCAAAGTTCTTCATATAGAATCTACCACCGAGCTTGACCTGCTTAAATTTCAAGATCCAATTTTAGGATCAGGTATGTTAGTGCTTGATAAGTCATGGATTCACTTAGCCCGTCTGATTTTTGATTTTATCCAGTATCAGGTAAAAAAACGATCACTTCAAAATCATAATAGACCATTAAAAGAGATTTCAAAAGTAGATGCTGAAAATGCCTTAACTCTTCCCTTTTCAAAAGGGATGAAAAGGTTGAAAGAATTTCTTCACAGATATAATGTAGTATATATGATTATCGCGGATTTCCACATAAATGGAAACCCATTTTTGGTAGATGAACAACCAATAGACTTCAAG
>JAEOSP010000004.1 GCA_016840305.1 Candidatus Hodarchaeota archaeon | reverse complement strand
ATTAATCCAGTTAACCAAACTCAAACCACGAGGATGACTGGAATATAATATCGAATGTGGGGAATAGACGTTAAAAAAAATGAATCTTGATGACCCGGTGCCGCGTGCGCGCGAGAAAACGTGAAGTGAAAAGAAAATGATAGAAAAAGAAAGGATTCTTGAGCAACTTAGAGACGCGATAATCAATCTGGATATTGACTCCATCCAGGATCTTTGTGAAATGGCGATAAAGGCTGGTGTTTTTGCATATGAGGCAGTCATTGAAGGGATGGCTGTGGGAATGGAAGTTGTTGGTCAAAAGTATGAAGAAGGTGAATATTACTTAGCCGAACTTATTATGGCAGGTGAGACCATGAAAGAAGGAATGGAAGTTCTTGAACCCTATTTAAAAACTAGTGATCATGCTAGTGCAGGTAAATGTATTATTGGTACAGTCAAGGGAGACCTTCACGATATCGGAAAGAATGTTTTTGTCTCACTCTTAAAAGCTCAAAACTATGATGTGATTGATCTAGGTGTTGATGTAACTCCAGAGCAGTTCATTCAGGCAATCAAGGAACATAACCCGAACATATTGGCGATGTCTACTCTTCTTACCACTACAATGGGGGAAATGGAGCGAGTAATTGAAGAGGTTGAAAAACTAGGTCTCAGAAAAAGTCTGAAAGTCGTAATTGGAGGAGCCCCAATTACGCAAGATTTTGCCTTGAAGATTGGGGCTGATGCTGCGGCAACTGATGCTGTTGAAGGAGTAAGAATAATCGAAAATTTGATTATTGAAGATTAAATCGAGTAATCATCGTATGCATGTGCAGCTAAGTTTCTTTCATTCCTGAATTTATTGCACCTATGAAAAGCATTACAAGGCTAATTTCTTCTTCAGTATATTTACTCTCAGTCAGTTTTGGGATAATTGTCCATTGGGTATCGTTACTATGACACTCTGGACAGATAACATCAATGTTTGTAATAGCTTCATCAAACTTTGACATATCTTTAGAAACAAACATATCATGAATATCTATGATCTCCATAACGTTTCGTGTCCAATTATAAGCACAGTTATGGCAATGTTGATCTAAGTATACGCCATCTTTCTGACTCATTCCATCTTCGCATTATTAGGTTTAGTGTTGTTCCGTAATAATTCTTTGCTTAGCACGCGCGACGCGCGGTTTTAGTTTCTATTTAATCCTGATCTTAGGCAATTCTAGTATGCACGAGCAGCGATGAGCCAGCATTATTTATATCATTAATCCGTTTTCATTTTATCCCTAATTCACATTAATTCATTTGCTTAGGGGAAACTATGTCTGCGCGGTATTCGGAGGTCTTCTTTCGATTCTTCTCTTAAGCAATCTCCCCCCGTGCGCGCTGTCATGCATCAGATATTATTTGAAAGGAGTTAGCGCACTCGCGCGCCACCTAATAAGATTTTTTTATTGAGCGTTCGCGCAATTGTAAAAGCGTTTACTGATCCTAAGGATACCAAGTAATATGCTCCAATACCTACTACTATCAACACTCCGATTAAAATTACGTATGTTGTCAAATTCCCTTTTTTTAGTTTATCTAAATAGGAATTTTTAGATTCCACAGTTAGTAATAATTTTTGAAAAATTTAACACTTAGTATTAAAATCAGGAACGCCCTCGCCGCTGAATTAACTCGGGGGAATATAAAATGAATCATAATAATTAATCAGGAGAATGCGCACGCACGCGCGCGCGCGTCAACCCCACCCGAAATTGTGAGCTTGAGTTTGGGAGTTGGTGTTGTTATAATTTTATTAATTAGACAAATATGGACGCTGGGAGAAGAAGAATAACGTGTGGGTTGCTGGATTTCAATTTCTTATTATTTAAATATCAATAAAAAGTAATAAATGTCTAGGGTTTCCAAAACTTGGATAAAACTGCTGAGAAATTTCTGAAAGATAAAATGTTTCATCTTTTGATACTCGCAATCCTAATAATAATTCCCCTTCCTTTGTTAATAGACTATCTTTTTAAATTAAAATACCAAATTCAATTCTAGGTTTTCTTTTAATCTTAAGTGTGGGATCACTTTATTCGCGCTATCGTAAAAATATTGAAACATAACTTATATGATTTCGAGGTGAAATATAAGAAATTCAATTTACTAAAAAAATACAAAAATAGTAAATTTCCTAGAATTCCTAAAATATATTCAAAACCTACCTAAGGATAATCAAAAAATTATTTCAGTCTTTCAATTTCCTCTTCCATCTCCTTGAAACTCTCCGCAATCCATTTAGTTAATTGTCCAACAAATGTTTCTTCATTATAGACGTTTGTTTGGAGTCCTTTAGAAGTAATATACAATGTTGCTGGTAGCTTCCCGAAGACGACAGACCAACCCCAACTTATTATTAAAATACAAAAACTAAACATCCACTTGAAGACTAATAAGGACACGGATATATGATCAGGGAAATACTCAACAGTGCTTCGCCATAGTATTGTACCCACGCCAATGAAACCAAGGGGTAAATTGAAACCTGCAATTACTGCACCGATTCTAGCACCCGTTTTTGTCCTACCATAAGGAGTTGTATATTGGAGAATGAGGAGAATGGACGTAATCATGTAAAGGAAATAATACCAATATCGAGCTGGAGATTTTATTACAATATGAAATAAGGAAACCTGTGGTGGAAAATATGATCCCATTTCAAAGAGATATAGGAATGATAGCACTAGTTGTGTGATGATAAGATAGTTCCTTAAAAAAAGAAACTTGTTTGAAGCTTTTTCAATCCATTTCATCCAGCCAAGTCCAAGTACCCAAGGAAGACCAAGACCAATACCGAAAATACCTATAAACAATAATATCGAATCAAGCCAAGCAGGTATCAACCTGTATCTTTAATCAAAACAAACTGGTATAATTTTTCCTTTGTGGGTACTAGCACTGTTTTTTACAATGGATTTCTATTTACTTATCATAAAATCCGAATAAACATTAAATGAATAATGAAAAAAACATTCTTGATTTGAATTTAATACAAGTGTCGAATTGTTCTCACATTTATATGATTTGAAGGTCAAATATAAGAAAAATTTTAGATTTTTAATAATAATCCCAGACGATTATTGTTCCACTCTCGATTTCATTTCGAAAAGCTGGTTGGAAATATAGATTGTAAACTCCGGGTTCAACAATAATATTTAATGTCCCTTCAAAATTCTTGGTTCTGTCATTACCCTCTTTTATTTCAAAAGTTCTCACCGCATTTTCTCCCTTCATTAAATGTATGTAAAATCTTGTCCATTGGAACAAAATATCATGGTTATAAATGTCTACATTATAATCAATCTTAATAAGATCTCCAGTAACTTCGAAATCTGTTGAATTAAAATGAGGAAAATCCAGAGTCCATAGATCCCAAAAACCGTCAATTGTTCCATTCAATTTCTTTGAAAATGGTTTAAAAGGATCAATTACACCGCGCGCGCGCGCGACATTTTCTGAGTTGCTACACTCATAGTTGCTAAAGAACGTTCGAATCTCTGTTCAGGGGTTTGGGATTCCCGACTCCTTTCCAATCCCATAAAATTCGTGCTAAAGCAAACACTCATATTATTTAAAGATTATCGTATTTCTCACGTCAATCTAATGAGTTTAATGTAATCCATGCCGCCAGCGCTATGCAGTTTTATGTTTACAGTTGTACCAGAACTTAGAGTCTCATAGGCGTCATCGACTAGTATGTACATTACCTTGCTTTCCCCTTCCT
>JAEOSP010000466.1 GCA_016840305.1 Candidatus Hodarchaeota archaeon | reverse complement strand
TATAATAGTCTGGTTCTGGTTCAGGTTCGGGTTCGGGTTCGGGTTCAGGTTCGGGTTCGGGTTCGGGTTCGGGTTCGGGTTCGGGTTCGGGTTCGGGTTCAGGTTCGGGTTCGGGTTCAGGTTCTACATAACTGTGTGATAGAACTCTAACTTCAGAAAGTAAATCACCAGTTGGAAATGGATTTAGTGCCCAGTTGCCGATGTGCGTAGATTTTGCAGCCCAATCTCCTGTATCTCCATTAGTTAGGTCATCTTGAGTGTACCATTCCCATAACCCAGCTGTTTGATCACCCGTATCACTAAGTACTATCCAGAAATAACCTTGCATTACATTAATTGGAGTGGGAAGTGTATAAGTAACCCAAGTGGGTCCTATAGGAACACCCAAATTAAGTTCGGAAAACATTTCTTCTAGAGTAGTCGTTCCTAAAGAATTTCCTGGTAATCCATTATTATCAGTAAAGATAGAAACGACTCCATGAGGGTAATCTCCGTCCTTGAAAAGATCAATATATCTTATATAGATCTTAACCTGAGTAATGTTTGCAACTTCCTCCTGTATTTCGAATTTTTGAGCAACTTCAATATAGGTAGTAGAGACGCGCTTGTCACTATTCTCTGTTTCATCTTCAATTATCAACCAATAATCTGATAAACTGAGTTCCTTGGATATTAGTAACGAGTCAGATTTGTCAGAACCATCTTCAACAAAAGAAGCAAGATCTGCTGACGGATTGAATTCAATTTGATCTGAGAAAGTATTTTCATGATTTACAGACTGATTATTAAAAATGAAGAGTGCTATGATGAGTAGACCGATTATATTGTATTGATTCTTTATCGTTTGAAATATTTTTGGCTCATTCATAACAAGTAAATATAAAACCAGAAAAACTTATTAAACAAACTAGAGACCAGATCCGCAAGTATCTAAAAATGGCCTATTCTTTATTTAAAGTCCTAGAGAATTCGTCCGCAAAAATAAGTACGCATCTAGATAATTTCTCCACAGATTAATGAATACGTTCAAACAGGGAGTTGGGGGAAAATAGCCTTTAGAATATCAAAATTCATATACTATGAGGTGATGGAAAGTAATATCTCAGAAAAAGCAAGACCTTTGAACGTTGGTTATTGCGCATCTGTTATATAGTACTCCTTGATCCTAGAAGGACTTGCCCCGTACATTTGGATTTCTTTTGAAAGAAATTTTTAACCGCAATCAAAGGCATTACTTTGTCGATGTCCATAGCCACTGCACCTTTCCAACTTTTAAAAACACCTGGTAAAGCAATTCTCCAACGATTGGCAATCTAACATTAACGGAGAGCTTGGGGAAAAGACTGGTCTTCCTGAATCAGTTTTTCAAATCCAATAAAATCCACTTGTCCTTTTTTCAGGGTGGATTCAGCACTCTTGATATCAAAATCACCGTGAAGAATTAGGGGAAGTGATTGAAAAGTATTCTTTACCTGTTGAATGAAGTAATCAATTTCTTCTCCATGGTCTGTTTTTTCTGGATAACCAATGCTAAGAAGGTCAATTCCAGCATTGTGAAAAGCTGAGATAATGACAAGAAGCTCGTTTTCACTTAGGCCTGGAAATGGTATTGTGAGATGGAATGAAATCATAATTTCCTGAGATATTTGATCTTTTATTAACCGAATAACATCAAGTGGAAATTTTAAACGATCATTAAATGTTCCTCCATATTCATCCCTTCGAGTATTTACATTTGGTGAAAGAAATTGTCCAATCAAATTAGAATGATTTACTGGATGCATACAAGCCGATAGTTCGATTATATCAACTCCAATTTTCGAGGCACGAATTGCAGCATTAATATAGCATCCTTTTAGCTTAGAGATTTCTTCTTTAGTAAGAGCATGAGGATTTTCATCACCAATGATAGGGATATCTGTTGGAGCTAAGGGAGGGTTCCCCGTAAGAAAAAGAGGAGCAGCTCCCCCAGCATGATTTAATCTTATTCCAATAAGAGTACCATTTTCATGTACTTTTCTAACTACTTGCTGAAGTCCTGAAATAACATAATCCTCGTGAATCCCTACCTGATTGCTATGTTTTTTTCCAGAATCTGATATGTAAGCAGGTTCAAGATAAATAAGACCGACACCACCCTTCGCAGATTTTTCATAATAGGATATACCAGAAGCAGTTAGCTGACCAGATATATCTGCAAGCCTAAGATCATCTGTAACAGAGATTGAGGGTAAAACAACACGATTTCTAGTTTTTAACTTTCCTAATTGGTATGTATGTGTTAATACGGACTCTTTTGGCACTTTATGACGAATTGTGAGTAATAAAAGAGTTGCAAATGTGTACAGAGTAGCAGTAAAGAAGAAGACATAGATAAATCCATAAGAATCGACTATAATACCCCCTACACTTGCAGAAACTGACCAGAACATACCCCAAGCTAATGTTTCAAGAGAGTTCCACTTAGCTCTAGATGAAGTTGGAACAATGTCCATCACAATTGATCGTGATATAGGGCCGCTAGCATTCATTAATGCATTACGTGAGATATAAAAGACCACTAATAGAATTACGGACAGTTCATAAGGGATAATTGAATTCTGGTAAAAGAGTAAATTAAAAACAAGACCAAGTAAACAGATTATTGCTAGTCCCTGAACAATGAACATAGATAAAATCCTTCCAAAGAATTTGATCATTCTTTGTGCAAATAATCCAGCGAATCCTGTTACTACATTTGTGATTCCAAAAATTAAGTAAGTTAGCATTGGAAGAATGGCATATTCTTCCTTAAAAAAAACTGGGAAAAATGCAACCGTCGCACCAGCTCCAAAACCTATTATAATTCCTGAAATCACAATGATTGCGGGAATTGACCATTGGTATCGAGGTTTTCTAAAAGTATGACTAAAAATCTTAAAAAATTCCGCTGATGATTCCATTTTTCCTTCTTGTGAAGATTCGCTCTTTATATGTACGATTTTTTTGTCTTGGATTGAGGTAAGTGCTTTGTCATCAGAAACAAAGAGAACTGAAATGAAAGAGGCAGCAGCAGCTGTTAATCCAATTGTAATAAT
>JAEOSP010000465.1 GCA_016840305.1 Candidatus Hodarchaeota archaeon | reverse complement strand
CTGGAGAAACTATCATAATTTCAGCCACCTTACTCAATACAGGGAATATTAATGCGCTGTATACCAACGCATCATTACAAGCAAATGCAAATTTATTGGTGGAATCAGCGTCCAGTAAAAGTTACTTAGGTGAACTGGAACCCGATAGCCCTCTTCCGTTTTCTCTAACTGCAGCTATCAACAGTGATGCTGTAGCAGGGGAGTACAATATTTCATGCATTATCTACTACCAGGATGAATTTTTTTCTGTCTACTCCCTAAATCTTGAATTTGGGATAATTATCGATATCACTTCCGAAACAAGCGCAGGAAACGGGAATTTAGATTGGGGGCCATTGTTATTCGGATCAGGAGTAGCTTTCCTACTTGGGGGAGGAACATTGACAGCACTCATTCTTGTTATTATTAGAAAACGAAAATAGTGATTCCACAAAATGACCTCTTTCTTCAGAATGTCCTGGCAAGCGTTGACTGATCGCAAGTTGCGGTCAACACTCACCGTTACTATGGTTCTTATTGGTGCAGCATTGATAATTGCCGTCAATGGAATGTCTGAAGGAACAGTAGTGTATATAGAGGATCAATTTGACATTTTAAGTCCCAATATCCTCATTGCAAGTCCTCGAAGCACGGACTTAGAGCTAACTGACCAAGATATCGACAAGATCAGTCGAATAGAAGGTATAGCAGATATCGTTCCCTATATTCAGAGTGGTGTTATCGTTTCTACTATTAATGATGAACGGACGAGTATTGTAGTAGGAATGGATCAGACTAAAATGCCTTTGATTTTTGCTTCGTTCGAATTAATCAACGGAGAAATCGTTTCGGAAACAGATAGCTTTGGGGTGATCATGGGAATAGATCTCATTCAACCTGAAAGCGAAACTCCACTTGCAGCAGTGGGTGATGTGGTGAAATTAGAGTACCAACAATCCGATGGACGACGAATGACGTTAGAAAAGAAGAGCTTCTTTCTCCGGGGTGTAATCAATGAGATTGGCGCGTCGGTAATTGGAATGCCTGTGGATGACATGTGTTTCATTTCTTTACGTGAAGCGAATACCTTTTTTGAGCGTAAAGGGGTGTATGATGGTTTTTATGTTGTCAGTGAGGATAAGAATCTAAATGATCAGATCCGCGATGAAATCCAAGAGGATTATGATGTTTCAATCTTTAACCCTAGTTCAATTATTCGATCGATAAACAACATCAGTGGGGCAGTAGCAGATTTTGTGAATAATATTGCCCTTGTATCTCTCGCAGTAGCAGCAGTGGGTATTATTACTACATTATACACTTCTATGATGGAACGTACCAAGGAAATCGGCACATTGAAGGCATTAGGGTATACGAAACGCCAAATTTTAGTACTATTCCTTAATGAAGCGTTGATTATTGGGGTGATTGGAGGAACAATTGGGTTGGGCCTTGGGATAGGATTGGGATACTTTATGAATGAACTGGTCTCAAGTGGGGGGGGTTGGAATATGCGCCCTATATTTGAACCCCATGTTTTTGTTTTTACTTGGGTTCTTGCAGTTGCATTATCGATGGCGTCAGGATTTTACCCTGCATGGCGAGCAGCTGAGCTAGATCCTGTTGTTGCATTGCGGAAGGAATAAGTATGTAAAATTCTCTATTTACGGTAGAGATCATTTCTTTAGAAGAAGTCGAGCCGAGTTAAGATAGCTGATAAGACTATCCATTGTTGTTTGCTTAAAAGCGACTACATCATCGCTTGCTTCAGTAATGTCATAAATTGAACTTGCTTGCTGTTGAATCTTCACATCATTGATGAGCTTCGTAATATCTTTAGATAATTGCTCATCTTTTTGGAAAGGCATAGATTTGATTCTTACCAGTAGAGCAAGTGCATCTGTATATTGTAAATTATAAACTAATATTAATGCTCTAATAAAAAGACTTTGAGAAATAACTAATTGCGCTTTGTAATCTGTGTCCCGATCTATACGATTCAAAAACTGCATAGCGGTCTGAACTTGCCCTTCTTCGATGTACGCTTTTGCTAGCATGAAATTTCTAAAATCACGCATTTCTAATACTGATTGCAGAGCATTTTCTATGCGCTGTAATGTCAATTTCATTTCTGAATCTATGACCATTATCTCACACTCACACACCGCATTTTACTTTATATAAATATTTGGATAATTTATAACCAATATTTTTGTTAGAAACAGAATTATTCAATATAAATGAACTAATGTCGAATTAATATAATTAACGGGTTCGTTTGATAATATGATAACCAAATTTAGTTTTTACAGGTATCTGAGTCATCTGATTTTTCTGTAAAGCAAAAGCTGCCTTCTCAAACTCCTTGACCATTGCCCCTCTCCCGAATTCTCCTAGATTTCCGCCCTTTTTTCTACTTGGACAAGTAGAATGCTTTTTTGCCATTTCTTCAAATTTTGCTCCTTGATTTATTTGCTCTATAATATCCTCGGCTAAAGTTTTCTTTTCAACCAATATGTGCTTTGCAGTTACTTTGTTAACCATTTGTTTTCACCAAATTGTTTTAGTAGAGATCTTTTATCCTGCTTATCGTTCTGGCAGTTCCGGTAGTGGTCCATGTTCCCTAATTATTTTCAATATTTCTGTATCGGTTAAAATTCTCTGTTGCTTCTTTGCATGCTTTAATATTTTCATTACCAAATCAAAATTGAAGGAAAACTGATGATGTACTAGCCACCATATAACATTACTTCTCCCAGACTGTGGTCCAATTTCGATTCTTTGTTCTCGGTTTATCCATTCTGCAGGGATGGATGAATAAACTCTGTCTTCTAACCAAGTATCTCCAAGCTTTTTTGCCTTTACTAGTGCTGAAGCATGTATACCAGTTTGAGTTTTAAATGCATCATCTCCTATAACAGGAACAGAAGGAGGTATGGGTACTTTAGTTACATCCGAGACTTTTTGTGAGTATTCCATTAAAGAGTAGAGAGTGTTATCTATCCAACCCAGCATTTTGCAGTTTACAAGTAATAGCTCCATTGATAAATTCCCAGAACGTTCTCCTAGTCCTAAAGCTGTTGCGTGTATCCTTGTAGCTCCTGCTTTAATAGCAGATATTGTGTTTGCTAATGCTAACCCTCTATCGCGGTGTCCATGCCAATCAATGCCTATTTTCCCTTTTTCTAGATCATTTATCACTTCTTGAGTGAATTGAACTATCTTTTTTGTCCCATGTGGAGTTGCATGCCCTGTGGTATCACATAGTGCAATCCGATTTGCTCCACTCTCAACTGCCACAGTTATCAATTTTTTTAATACTTCTGGAGATGAGCGAGTAGTATCTTCTGTTACAAATAATATTTCTTCTACAGATTGGTTTACTGCCCGAGTAATTGTTTTTTCAACGTCTTTGACAATCTTTTCTAATTTCCAGCCTTCTACAAGCACTCTTATCGGACTCGATGCGATAAATGTACAAATTTCAATTGGTGTTTCCGTTCGACCAATTATATCCACTATCAAATCAATATCTTCAATTATCATCCTTGATGGAGAATTTGCCTTAATAGATAGCTCTTCTTCTCTAATTGCACGAGCTAGTCCCTCAACATCTTCACAAAATCTAGAAGATGAAAAAGCCATCCCTAAATTGACACTACTTATCCCTAGTTTTTCCATCAGACGAATAATTTCTAATTTTTGATTTAATGACGGGTGACTCACACTTACAGATTGTAATCCATCACGTAGAGTTTCATCCAAGAATTGGAGATTGATAGGCTTTTTAACGGATAAATCCTGCATGTTCCAATCATAGATAAGCTTTGATAAATCTCGGTACATTTATTATCCCTTCTAAGGTCAAACCCCATCCAATGTAACCCAGTTGAAACCCTGTTCTGTGATCCAGGTTCTATTTACCCACAAATGCATCTTATACCACGGCGTTAACCCGACAATATCATCAACGCACACTAGGTGTGTATGATTGGTAAACCATTTGTAAGATTCAGAATAGTTAATTGCATACGCAGGAACATTAAAATGTTCAGAATTGTTAATAATTGCCCAAAATTTTATATACGGTCTTGAATTCCAATAAGCTTCCATGATACTGGATGAATTAGCACTTAAGGGATAATCCCCTGACCCGACTACCTCATATTCCAAGTAATATCGAAGGGCAAAGCCTGCTCCCGCTTCTGGTATAACCCAAGTACTATAGTTGTAATTTCCACCATGATTATTTATGTAAATGGCCATCTCTTGATAGTGCATATCGAAAACTTGATTTGTATGAATTAGAGCTGAGACGTTGATAAGCATGCCAGATAGAAGAATAGCCATTATTAGTAGTAATTGAGGTTTTATTTTGGGTCTAAGCCAGTATAACCCTGCAATCAATAATATGAGACCAATTAAAGTTGCTAAAGGAGCTCCCAGCTCGATAACATCTGTAACCCATGTAAAATCAAATGAGAAAATTGTTTCAGGTAATTTATGAAAGATTATATTATACAATTCGAATAATCCATTTGCTTGGTGGAACCACCTATCCATGAAGAACTTAAAAGCAAATCCAGTTGTTATAATACCTGGAAATGTCTTTAAAACACGGAAACACATGAAAGAAAAGGGTATAATATAGATAGCCCCTGCAAAGTAATACTGTGCTAGGTTGTTAATACTGGAAGCTCCTTTTAGGAATTCAAGAGTCGGATTAAGTAAAAATATTAATCCAATCTCGATAAAGAAATAACTCCCAGCAAGTAACCTCTCAATATTATCTTCGGTTTTGAGCCTAAATTTCTTACCATTGGAATAGAAATACTCAAAACCTTTTGCAGCTATTCCAAAATAAGGAAGAACTAAGGGGATGTAATAATAATTTAATTGAAATTTCGCTGGAAAGAAAATAAAGGGAATGACAAGAAGCAAAGCTATTAATGCAGAGCCTAATGCGGGATTTCTTTCTTTAGATAAAAAGAATGCCCATAATCCGATAATAAAGAACGGAAGTAGAACAACTAACGCATAATCATTAATTGCACTTCCAACACTACTAGGTAGATCATAAGCGTTTCCAGTTGTATAACGCCAACCAATATAGTATTCAAAAAACAAAAATGTATATGTCAATATATCAGGGGGATTCCCAGCCATCTCTCCTGGAGTTCTGATAGACCAAGGAAATACTCCACTCGCAATATTAGCATCTAAGTATTGTACCCATGCAATAAAAGGATAAAAACTCAATATCACAATGATTGCAGTAATGCTTAAGAAAATCATGTGTGATCTAAATTTTGATATTTCTATCGTTGATCTGATTCGTGCTTTAACTGAAAGCTTCTCTGTTATCTGATTTTTAAAGTGAGGATAGTATAATAGTATAGGTGTAATTAAAGCAGAAAATAAAACACCAAAAATTGTAATTCTCATCGCATCTCGCTCAAATATCAAACCTAACATCATTATTCCTGCAAACCAGAAGACAAACCATAATCCTACTAGGATCAGAGGAGTAATATCCAATAATTCGTATATAAATGTTAAAAAAGCCCTATCTTCAGAATTAAAGTCAAGTAAAGAACCTAAAAGAAAGATTGCAATCAAAATGGCAATGATTCCACCCAAAAGAGCCCCGATGATTTCTAATAAGACTAAAATTATATTAGAGGTCGATAATAGGTCTTCCAAAAATACTAACCCAGAAAACGCCCCACTAAAGACATCATTTGAACCAAACGCTTCAGCAAAGTCTAAAAAAGGGTCATAAAATCGATTATACAATATTGAAACAATTATACTGCCAATAAGACCAGAAACTGCCGAAGTAATACCGATTAGAATTAGCTCAATATTCGCTCCCGGTATTAATCTGTTCTTCAGGAATCCATGATAAACTAAGCAGCACGAAATTGCTATTATTACAGCAATTATCAAGTCAGCAGCAATTAATCTATTATATAGAATTGATATTACAAGTGCTGGAAGGAAAGCAGATACAAATACTGTAAACGGAATAATTTTAGAAATTCTCTGTGAGAAAGAACTACTTTCAGAATTTTTATCATTTAAGGTGTTGGAGATTTCATTACCCATTGAATTCAGGGATTTCTTTATCTCAGTAACTTCAATATGTCGTTCTGCAAATCTAAATACTAAATAAATAGCAATAGATGGAGCAATAAGAATTCCCTGCCAAGCTTTTGTCATAATATTAAGAATATTGAATAACCCTGTAATAATTATTAGTACATACCCCTTTTTCAAGTTATTTTCAATGAAAACCGCGTCAATTGCACGTATTCCAAATACCATAACTAATGCACCCATAAAAATTACGAAGGGATCAATGTAGGCTGTTCGTGAATACGATGTGAGGAAAATGGCTAATGCTGTTAATAACCCTGCAATAACGTGAGCACTTTTATTTTCATCTTGATGGCTGAATAAAGAGTACATAACTACTGCTAATCCAGCTCCGCCAATCATTACAATTCCTTTAGCGGCAAAAGTGCTTTTTCCAAATATTGACATTAATATAGCCCCAGCTATGAATGCAAATGGCGGTTTGTCAAAGAATTCGATTCGGGTGGTGCTACCAGGTGTGGGCTTTCCATGGTAGTATAAAGGTTGGAATATATCGTTTAATCCATCTGCCATTCGTGCAGCGATACTAGAAAACCATCCTTCATCCCACATATCAACAGAATGTGGAAATACAATTTTCAACCAAAATGCAAGAATAGCAATAACGAACACTATTCTATATTTAACAAATATCTTCCAAAGTTTGTTTGCTAATAGAGAAAGTTCTGTTTTATAATCTTGTTTTATCGCTATTAGCACTATTGTTAACCTAAATAATAACCCGATTATTCCAAAAACTAATAGAATTATTGATAGAATCATTAAAAGTCCAATAAAAATATTTAGAATTGATAAACCAGGAATTACTTGGAAAATAAACCCAATTATAGGAGTTTCTGGTAAGTTACTTGTTGTTAAGCTAAATAAGATGATATCTGATAAAATAAAGCAGAATACAACTGAAATCATTCCCAATATTCCGAAAATGGTGGAATATCCAGCATAATATTTCAAAAGACAACTCAAACTGCATATTTCTGGATATTTACTCCAAACCTCAGAATTTCCACACTCTTTACATTTTAAGGATGTTTCTTCTGATGAACTCAAAGGTTTTCACCGATTCTTTTGCTGAGACTCTATTGATATCGAGACTGGGTTTAATAACATAAATATTTTTCATTTTTCAGTGTAATTGTTGTTCTCTGTATAATTTTCACTTGCATCCCTTGCTAGAATAGATTATTTAAGTCATTTATGGGTTATTTCAATGTAGGTTATTAATCGAAGAAAATTATTAATAACGATTATGAATCTACTTTATTAAATACACCCTATTCTTAATAAGGGAGTTTTAATAGTAAGGATCTGAATAAATAATGCTTTCTGTAACTGAAATCAGTATTGCACTAGTAATTGGAGGAGGAACAGGACTAATACTTCAACGTGGAAGAGTTTGTGAAAATACAGGTTTTAGGAACATATTTTTAGCCAATAATATTGAAATAGCAGGAATTTTTCTATTTGCTGTTGCTGTAGAAATGGTTGGGTATTTATTACTGGCTTCTATAGATATTTTTTCCTTTGTATCAAACCCCATCAGTCTATCCTTAGTATCAACTCCTTTAAGTGGACTTATTTTTGGAATAGGCACAGTTTTTGCTGGTGGTTGTGCAGGTGGGACATGTTATCGAATCGGGGAAGGATCGCTTAAAGCTTTCATTGCTCTTTTAGGGTTTGGAATCGGTATTGGAATAACTTTTCTTGGGCCAATTAGTCCAATTCTAGCGGATGTTCGCTATTTAACTGAATTGAAAATTGATGACAACGTTCCGTCATTAGAACTATTCTTACCAAGATGGTTTTGGACAATACTCATATTTATACTTGCATTATTACTAGCATTCTATCTAATGCGGAAAGAATCTAAATTAACACATTTAAGGAAAAATTGGACTCCGTTACTCTCTGGATTATTATTGGGGATATTTGGAGTTCTAGCAAGAATATTTTCCTCAGAAACAGGTAGAAATTTCGGATTATCTACAACTGATGGAGTAGGGGAAATATTCAGATTTATCGGAGGTATTTTTGCTATCCTTCCTGCTTCTCCTGTTGAATGGGCAGGCTTTTTCATTATCGGTTTGGTATTTGGATCTTTCGTGTCCTCATTTCAACTGAAAGAATTTATAGTAGTAGTCCCCTCTCTGAAAGATATCATTTATTTCTTTAGTGGCGGATTTCTTTTGGGATTTGGTGCTATCCTAGCTCAAGGTTGTAATTTTGGCCATATTCTCGGTGGGATACCTGAACTCGGAATATCTTCTTTAATTGCAGCTTTATTTATGATTCTGGGTAATTGGATTGCTTCTTATCTTATTTTTCTAAGATTTAAACAAGAAATACCATCTTCGACTCCAAATATTGTATGGAAGACGGATTAGGAGTAATGACAGAGATGAATTCACAAATATCATTTACAGATCTGCTTATCCTGATACCTGCTTTTAATGAAGAAGATGCATTACCTGATTTACTTATGGATCTTCGACGGAATATCACAAATAATATAGTTGTTATTAATAATAATTCTACGGATCAAACTGCTAAAATTGCGGAAAATTGTAGTGTAACTGTTATTAAAGAAAAACAAATGGGTTACGGTTCCGCATGCAAAGCTGGGATCGATTATGCAAGATCTCTTCCCTCACAACCAGCTTATATTTGTTTTTTTGATGGGGATGGACAGAGTGCCACTTCTGATATCATAAAAGTCTTCTCTTACATTAGAAAAACAGATTCTAGATATTGTCAAGGTTCAAGAATGTTGCTAGAAAATTCTCGTGCTAGATTGAGTTCACCTGCTATTGTAGCAAATTCATTTTTGTCAAGATTAGCTTCTTTTGTATATAGACAACGGCTTTCTGATATCGGTCCCTTACGAATTATTTCATCAAAATTGCTTTATAATCTTGAAATGAATACCAACGGATATGGATGGACTATCGAAATGACTTCTAAAATATTAAAAGCTGGAATTTTGCATTCTGAGATTCCTGTTAAATATTCTAAAAGAGTTAAAGGTAAAAGTAAGATTTCAGGGAATATTTTTACCGCAATAAAAGCTGCGATTGTCATGAATGTAATGTTTCTTAGGATACTTCTCTTTTGGAGGCCTAGTATTGAATTATGATCAGCAAATAACTATCATGTTATATACGAAAGTTCCAAAACCAGGATTCGTAAAAACACGAGTTAGACATCCTGAAATAACTTCCGAATTCCAATTCATCCTCCATATATCAATGATAAAAGATACTTTGATTTCCCTATCCAAAGCAAGTTGTGATTTCACTCTACAGATCCATTTTTACCCAAAAGATGAGGAGAAAGAATTCCAAAACCTTATTTTAACTGGATTATCTGAAGTTGAAGAAAAATTTCTTGATTCTTTAGAATTAGTACCTCAAGAAGGAGAATCTCATAAGGAACGATTTGCTAACGCTTTTAAATACGCTTTTCAGGAAAACCCCACCAATCCCGCCTTAATCATTGGATCAGATACTCCTCAATTACAACCCTCAATGATAGATGAAATAGCTCAGATATTAGGGAAGAGTTCTCGTAATTCTGTTTTAGGCCCTTCGCAAAACGGAGGTTTTTATCTTTTAGGAATTAATCCTCCATTTTTACCCGATTTAAATAAGATTTTCAATAATGAATCAACATATGGGGAACTAGGTGACGCCTTAAACCTTTTACATTCAACCAATATATCCATCTTGCCTGAAATGACAGATGTTGATACATTTGAAAATTTAAAGTCTGTCAGATCTATCCTGAACTTATATCGAGCTACGTCTTCCGTAAAGAATAATTATTATTTTCCTCAATTTACATTTGAATTAATTCAAAGTTTAGGCAGTTTCATCTGGGAGAGTTTGTGAGAATATCCATAATAGAGGTACACGTATGTTAATTGAGTTGGGTATTCTTACTTGGATCATTAGTGGATTTATTTTTCTCCTAAGTTCACTTTATTTCCTTTTTGAGATGTTTCCTGCATATATCAGACATCGAAACTCATATTTAAATCCAAATATCCCCTCAAATAGCGAAATAGTTGAGCTACTTTCTAGTACGAATCAACAATTCCCCAAATTCAAATTCCAGATTACTACAAGGGGTAATGAACTTGATGCCGTCAGACGGGGTGTGGAAAGTATATTTGAGATTTCAAAAAACAATGCTATATTCATGGAAAATTTCGAATTACTTGTCGTTACTGACGAACCTCGGGATCAACAATTACTAAAGGATTATTTCAAAAATATTGGTATAAAATTCCCATCTGATGTTTTAGTTGTCCCAACGAATTATGAAACCACGAATAAGACAAAAATGAAGGCACGAAGTTTACAATATTCTGTAGAATATAGAAAAAAGAACTCTAGACAAAAAACTCACACAAATCAAAGATCTTTTGTATTTTTCTTTGATTCAGAGTCTACAATTGATGAGCAAGAATTTCGTAGATTATTGCATTCGGTTATTACTCAAAAGAATCAGCAAATTTTCGAAGGACCAATTGTTTACCCAATCAAATATTTCCAATCTAACATATTCAGTCGTCAGATGGAAGCATATCGCCCTTTTCATTGTTATCATTGTGCTCAAGTAATGAAGAATCCTCCCCCAATCCATTTTCATGGTTCTAATCTTTTAGTTGAAGAAAGTTTAGTTTTAGATATAGGTTGGGATTTTGGACTACTCGATGGATACCCTCTTCTTGCAGAAGATCTTATTTTTGGTTTGAAGGTTTACTTAAATAAAGGGAAACGGCCTTTTGGTTGGCATGGAGGACGGTTATACGAGCAACCTCCAATTACCCTAAAATCTTCATTAAGAGCTAGAATTAGGTGGGTTACTGGGACATGGCAAGCAGTAAAACTAATCAAACTTCTTCCCGAGTTTCAAACAATGTCTTGGAGACAAAAATTCGAAATTACTTTCAAAATTCGTTTTAGAATAATAGCTCACTCTCTAAGCTTTTTCTCAGTGCTTTTTATTCTTTTTGGGTTGGTTACAACTCTTTTCCCAACAATTACTAAGATGATTTATATTGATCTTATGTTTAATGACTCTAGATTCTTATTCATTTATTTTCTTGTTTCAAGATTTATTTTTTTACCAGGAACTCTTTTTTGGTTATCTGGTGTATTAATTGGGGCATTGAAGAACTTAGAGACAATTCCAAATTTATCAAAACATACCAAATTTGCTGAATTACTACGATTATTAGCTATTACGCCTTTTGCAGCGGCTATTGAATCAGCAAGTGCATTTTATGCATCAATCAGATGGATAATTGGAAAACCGTATACAAATTGGTCTGTAACCGAGAAATAAAGATGAAAGAAAACAATTTACATCAAAGCAATTCGCACCTACCGAAGGGGGAAAAGTTCACTCTTTATATCAAAGATTCGTACCTCCAAATTTTTGGGTTCCTATTAGGGATATCTTTTTTGATTTTAATCTCGTTAACTGCTTTATCTAGATCTAACCCGTTATTTCAACTTATTTTCTTTTTACCGTACGTTATATATGTTCTTGCGATAATAGTATCTCAAAAATTAAGCCTATCATTAAATAGGTATTCTTTACTTACGATCATTGTCGTAACAGTAATTATTCAATTATTACTCTTGTTAATGCCAATAACGCTGTCAGATGATGTTTATCGATATTTTTTGGAAGGGAAAGCACTAACTCATGGATTTAATCCTTACAAGATCCCTCTAATTGACCTCCCAGCATATATTACTGAAGGATACTTAACCAAAGCAAACAATATTTCCTTAGTATCTCCATATCCTCCTTTAGCTCTTTTTATGTTCTTTTTGTTAGCGCTAATTTTTGATAACCCCAACAATTTTCGTATAATTTTCTCTATTGCTTTTATACTGACAATCTTTGGATTAGAGAAGTTATTAGATGAAGAAGACAAATGGAAAATTATCATATTTGCATGGAATCCTTTATTACACTTAGAAACAACATCTGGTTCTCATTTTGAAGCTTTAATTGTCCTAATAATCACTTTTGGATTAATTGCATTAGAAAATCGAAAAACTTTAATTGCAGCAATCTGCTTTACTGGAGCCTTCTTCCTAAAATATTATGCAATCATGTTAATAATTCTATATTGGTACAAGTTCACCAGGAGAGCGAAAGGATTAATCATTGTAACTCTCACACTCTATAGTTTATTTGTTATTTTTGATCCAAATATAATTCAAGGTTTAACGCTATATGCTAAAAACTGGTATTTTAATGCAAGCTTTGTATGGTTGATTTCAGAAACAGCCTTATCTTTAATGGAGTCAAAAATCATATTTGAAGCTATTTTTATTATATTGTTTGTAATTTTAGCAGTAAAAGTACTAAAATCAAAAGAAAACTCCCATGAAACCGTGGGTTTAGTCATAGGTATTTTCCTTATACTACAACCTACTTTTCATCCTTGGTATTTTTTCTGGGTTTTCCCATTCATCTTACTTGGTTACCCTAAAGTATTTTGGAGCTGGATAGCATTATCGGGACTTCTGGTTTTATCCTACAATGTGTATATTTTATCTGATCAATTCGGTATCTGGTATGAATCCCCTTTTACTCGAATTCTGGAATACATCCCATTTTTTCTGATATTTATCTATGAATTTGTATTCAAAGGTCGAGAGGACACTCTTAAAAGGATTATGAGAGTTAACCAGGGTGTTTGACTACTACGAGGAATTCAGATAAGAATTATCAATAATTTCTCAGGAATCCGATCTTTTAACCAGTAATCAAGACCATACCATTTTCCAGCACTAATCAAAGCGCAGGTGACGAATCCAATGAACATTAATACATAAGTCCAAGGCCAATCAACTCCTAAAGCTCCAAGACCAAGTACTATTGTAGAACCTGCTCCAACTATTGAACCAAGACGAGTAAAGAGACCAAATGTAAGGGAAATCGATATGAATAGTTCCACTACAAGCCATCCGAACCCAAAAATTGTAGCATTTGGAAAAGCTACATTTCGTATAATATCATCAAAAGGGGTTACTATATGATCAGGATGATCGATAAAGTAGTTGATTGTACCAACGAACCCACTAGCAGTGAAAGCTCCCTTGTTTAGATTACTAAACCATGTGGTAAGAAATGCTAGTCCCAATGTAATCCGAAGTAGCACAAAATAGCTACCATCTATCTTATTCTGTTCATGCATATTTTTTATTACTTCCAGAGCCATATTTCTATCTCCTTTTTGCATAATAACATTAAATTGTCTTAAAGAACTTTGTAAAATTGTTTCGAATAATCCTTAAGAATATCGTAGTCATACATATCAGACATTCTGTTAACGTAGTAGATCAATTTATTTCCATAAATCTTAATTTTTCGAGAAAAAAATATGATAAATGTATGATGGACCTTTAAAGGATTACTTCTTAGATCAAAAATGTGAATAAGGGAATATAATTATGAGCAATTTCCAATATGATTTCAACGTTAAGGACGTTTCCGATGCTTATGATGGGCCAATTGGCCTTCTCTGGGAAGCTTTAATGGGTGAACATATACATGTAGGTGGAGAGACAGAGACTCAGCGTTTAGCAAATAAGCTGAATCTTGAATCAGGACTATCAGTTCTAGATGTTTGTTCTGCTTTAGGTGGACCTGCAAGATACATCGCATCTAATTTCAATGTGAATGTAATAGGTGTAGATATTACCAAAACTATGATTGAGAAAGCCAGAGAAAGAACAAGAAATGCTGGATTAGATCATCTCATTGAATATAGAGAAGGAAATGTTCTTGATCTCCCAGTTAAATCAAATTCATTTGATATTGTTTGGGGTCAAGATGCTTGGTGTTACGTTACTAGTAAACCCAGATTAATTGAGGAAGTAGT
>JAEOSP010000464.1 GCA_016840305.1 Candidatus Hodarchaeota archaeon | reverse complement strand
TATTTTATCAGAATTTCCTAATATTCCATTAAACTTAATAAACAAGATTAACGCAATTATGCTAATTATTAACTCAACCGCAATCATTGAGTAAAGAACAATTGAACCTAATATTACAGGAAGAGTAACAACGAGGCTTAATAAATCAAGTACAGTGAGAATCAGGTATAAAACCAAGGTTATTATCAGAATTACGCTGCAGATTTTAGATATATTGACTAGGGATCTATCGTGAGTAGGTTCTTCTTCCATGCGTTGGAATCCCACAAATAGAAAGCTGAACAATAGCATATTGGAAAGCCAAACCAAAAATGAGGGTAGCATTAGCAGAATTAATCCTAAAATAGGACTCGCTACAAGACCGCCCAGTATTAAATAAGCTCCAGTATATATTATCATTAAAAATCTTATAATTAAGAGGCTGAAACCAGCGTTAATTAACGGTTTATATGTCAAATTGTTTCGAGTAAACATGGAATCCTAATACTTAAACTACCATTTAAATTTTTCAACCATGTTTTTTATGTTTTCATTAGATTCCACTCTTCATTCTATAACATGAATATGATTTTCCGGAACTTGATAGGACTTTGTTAATATGAATCGGAAATCTGCAATTTTTCACGTGAAAAGTATAACTTTCCACCATTAAAACTATAGTTTCATACTTCGATACTTTTAGTATTCTCTAGGTCGAGTGAAAACCAGTTAGTTCCTTAATTATAATTTTAAATACGCAAACTCCGAGAAGATAGTACCAAATTTGATTTTTAGCATAGTATCATCCCAATTAATTGGGTAGTGCGGTGTTTCGTTGTGTTAATAAAACTTAAATTCGAGTCAAATTTGCATTAGAATACCATCTAGATGTATAACTAGACTATTGAAAATAATCCGCGCGGGATAATTTCATGAATACGTTTGATCGGAAGAAGAAAAAGGCTGAATGGCCTGCGTTTGTTGACCTAGATAAGTGGAAACACGAGAAACCTCAAATCTTTGTTATCAAATCACGTTGTAAAGAGTGCTCGTTCTGTATTTCATTTTGCCCTGAACAAATCCTTGAAGTTTCAGACGAAATTAACCAAAAAGGGAACCACCCACCACGATTAAAGAAAGGAGCTTCATTTGATGATTGTGCAGAATGTCATTTTTGCGAGTTAATCTGTCCAGAGTTCGCAATTTTCATCAAAGTACCAAGTAAGGAGGAAAAGACGAATGCCTGAATCGGAAAAAAAAATATCTGATGTTCTCACCGGAGAGTATTTCACCAGTGGCAATCTCGCAGTAGCAGAAGGATCTCTAGCTGCAGGATGTAAATACTTTGGTGGATACCCAATTACACCAAGTAGTGAAGTGGCCGAGCACATGTCTTTGCGTTTACCGCAAATTGGAGGTCATTTTGTGCAATTTGAAGATGAACTGGCTTCGATTGCTTCAGTTCTTGGTGCAAGTTGGGGAGGATGGAAATCCATGACAGCGACATCTGGTCCAGGTTATTCCTTAATGTTGGAAAATATCGGGCTCGGAATAATGATGGAAACTCCTTGTGTTATTGTTAATGTTCAACGGGGAGGACCATCCACCGGTCTACCGACACTTGTTGGGCAACAAGATATCCAACAAGCAAGATGGGGTAGCCATGGAGATTATGAAATAATTGCCTTGTCTCCTAATAGCGTTCAAGAATGCTTCGATGTTGCAATTGATGCATTTAATTTTGCCGAAAAATATCGTGTACCTGTGACAATTTTGATGGATGAAACAGTAGGGCACATGAACGAGAAATTAAGTATTCCAAAGAAGGGCAAGATTAAACGTGTTAATCGAAAAAAGCCTTCAAATAAGCCTGGAAAGGAAATGCATCTTCCTTACAAAGCTGATAAGGATTTAATTCCTCCAATGGCAGTTGCAGGGGAAGGATACCGTACAATCACCACAGGATTGACACACGATGAAAGAGGTTATCCATTAATCGATGCAGTTACCCAAAAAGATCTAGTACAGCGTCTTTCTGATAAGATTCTACTTAACAAGAAAGATATCATCAAGTATGAGGAATACATGGTAGATGATGCAGAATATATTATCATTTCATACGGAATAAGTTCACGAGCATCCAAAGGAGCAATAAATCTCGCCCGTAAGAAAGGAATTAAGTTAGGTTTATTCCGTTTAATCACCATCTGGCCATTTGCCGATGAAATAGTATTGGATCTTGCTAAGAAAGTCAAGAGAATATTCATAGTCGAGATTAACAACGGTCAAATTACCAGAGAAGTGCAAAGAGCCGCATTAGGAAATACGAATGTGCATGGAATTCTTGGCTTAGGAGGAAGTATTCATACTCCTGCAGAAATTCTACTCGAAATCGAGGAGAAGATAAAATAAAATGACCCAAAAAGATAATTTAATTTTGGAGGCAGAAACCCACCCACTGGATCCCTATTTACGTCCCGGTAGAATTCCGCATATTTGGTGTTCCGGATGCAGTTTAGGCTCAGTTACTACTGTGGTTATTGAAGCAATCCTTGAGACAAAGATTAATCCAAAAGATATTGCTGTTATTTCAGGGATTGGGTGCAGTGGAAGAGCAGCAGGATACCTCAATTTCGATTCATTTCACACTACACATGGTAGAGCACTTCCTTTTGCAATAGGATTAAGTGTTACAGACCCGAACCGAAAGGTTATTGTGATTTCGGGAGATGGAGACATTGCATCTATCGGAGGAAATCACTTCATTCATGCCGCACGCCGTAATGCAAATATCACAGTATTGTGCATCAACAATTTCCAATACGGAATGACTGGAGGTCAAGTGGGACCTACAAGTTATATTGGTCAAGTCCAATCTACAGCCCCGTATGCAAATATTGAGGAACCTTTTAATCTTCCAGCGTTAGCCGCTTCTTGTGGAGCAACTTATGTAGCCCGATGGACTGCCCTAGATGTCCGCAGGATGAAAGAGTCGTTTGTAGAAGCAATACTGCATAAAGGATTCTCATTTGTAGAAGTCCTGGGAGCTTGCCCCACGACATACGGACGTCGAAATCAATTACGAGAGGGTTTGAAGATACTTGAAAATTTCAGAGAACGAACTGAGCTTCATCATGGAATTGACCCTATGAAAGCACAGATTGAGAAAAATAATCCGATTATTGTAGGAAAATTCATTCAGAAAGAAAAACCTACCTTAACTGATAATCTAATAGCCCTCCAAGAGAGGGCAAAGAAAGTGATACCGAGGTTGTAATCATGAGTGACAGATTAGAAATACGATTTGCGGGATTTGGAGG
>JAEOSP010000463.1 GCA_016840305.1 Candidatus Hodarchaeota archaeon | reverse complement strand
ATTACGAACATTTCACGGAGAAATAATCAATAATAAATTGATTTTCCTGGCCTTTCCTATTCTTTTGTGTTATTTTACGTGCCTAAAGGCGTGATGTGGACATCGTGAAGAGTGCAGCGAAATTAGAGATATGAAAATTTTACTGGCAAGCCCTGGAACAGGAAAAACAACAAAGGTTAAAGACCTTGTTAGGAACGACTATTCAGGCTCAGAGATTTTAGTCCTTTCTTTCACCAACGCTACAGTTAATGACCTGAAAAGCAGTCTCGCAGATATCAAAAATGTTTCATGCTATACACTTCATAGTTATGCGCTTAGAATCAATCACCTCCCGAGTTTACATGTTTTAGATAGCCGATCAGAAACTTATGTGATCCAGCAATATGCAGACAAACTGAATATTGCATTTGATGATCTCTGTTCTTTTCTACGTTGTATCACATTCGAAAAGATGATCAAAAAATGTATCCAGTTCATAAAGTCCAATCCTGCTTATGCACCTGAAGCTATCGGTAATGTGGATTTGCTAGTTGTAGATGAATTTCAAGATTTCAACGAAGTAGAACGAGAACTAATCTACCTTTTATCTGAATACTCAAACGAGACTATAATTCTTGGTGACGATGATCAATCCATATATGAGTTCAAAGACGCAGACCCTGATGGGATAATCTCCATATATAGCAACGATAGCGTGCAGAAAATTCCTCATGATAATATATGTTATAGATGCCCTGATACTATAGTAGAATATTGCTCTAAACTAATTCGACTAAACAAGCATCGCGTGAAAAAGACCTGGCAAAAGGCCAACAATCCTGGAGATGTCATTTTTGAACAAAAATTAGAGCAGGAGGAAACTTGGGATTACATCTGCAATAAAATCAAGCTAATCAGATCAACATCTAACAAAGTAAGTATTTTAGTTTTGAGCCCTGTTGGTTTCTACATTCCAGAATTGAAGGAGAAATTTGAAAAAGAGGAGATTGAATATATTGACTTCTGGTCGAGAAAAATAGATCCAAAGTTGAGACAGAAAATATGGTGGCTCAAAGCATTGTTTGGAGAACATAAGATACTTTTTATCTTATTTATAGCTAAAACATTAAATCTAATGAGCAGGACAAGATTCATTAGTACTCTAAAGGACGCATTTAGGAGTGGTTTTAAAGAAAGGAATTTGATTGAACGATTAGTACATATAAAATGTTTTCCTAATCCCTTCCGCGATTATTTATTATCACCCATACGAATCTCTGACCTGTTCGATCAAAATCCAGACTTTTCAGGTCTGAGAGAATATATTGATGAAGAAGATTTGTCTACTTCAATATCTAATCTTGAGAAGAATATAAATCCGGCTCTTTCCTTTAGGAATGACGTTGTGAACATTATGTCAATACATAAGTCAAAAGTATTGCAAGCCGATTATGTATTCATCACTGGGCTAAATGAAGGCATAATTCCTAATAAAGTAAGAGGTATCGATACAATTGAAGCGCAAAGAAGATTATTGTTCGTTGGTATGACAAGAACACTCAAGTGCTTATATATGATTTCAACTGTAGAATGGGAAGGTAAATTTGTAAATAAAGTAGACAAGACACAATTTGTGTATAAATATTGGAAGAAAAAATATTACGGGAAAACTTCAAGATTCATTGAAGAAATAATCAAATAATTTATAAAAATTGGCTGGGGTCGGCAACAGGCCAGCATCCCGGCCTATTAGATTTTAGATATACAGAAACTATATAATTAGAATTTGGCAATAGAAGTATGAAGACTAGGCTTACACCATACTATTTAAACCTTATCTATAACGCTTGTCTACATTCATTTTGGCGGAAGAAGAGCC
Source organism: Candidatus Hodarchaeota archaeon (assembly GCA_016840305.1). The sequence continues at coordinate 960 of JAEOSP010000463.1, read as the reverse complement.
TGTCAAAATTCCTACGTCAGTGTGGGGTATCAGAATCCTTTCTTGCTGGTTGGGCACCTGAGGAGACGAAAAGGGATATGCTCGATCGGCTGTTTGTAAAACTACCGACAACTGATAATGGCCGTGGTGCTTTACTTAGGATGGTGAAATATCTTATGGAACAACAGAGTTATCCTGATCTTGAAAACTGGGAGGATTCTAACGAAAAGATAAATAGAGCCAATGAAGCTGTATCGAATCTACGTATCTACCATCAAAAACAGGAAGAAGAAATAGAATCAGATGAAAAGAAAAAGCAGGCAAAAGAGGTTTTTCGTAAGAGACAAGAAGAAATAGTGCGTTCGCAGCAGAGCCTTCAGAAGCTGAGCGAGAGACTGAATGAACTTGGTCAAAGGCTTGGAGAACAAAAAGCGGGTTATGATTTTCAAGATTGGTTTTACGATATAGTTGACTTCAGTGAAGTCTCAAATCGAAGGCCATATTTACATGCAGGTCGACAGATTGATGGGTCAATCACGATTTCTGGGACTACATATTTAGTAGAACTTAAGTTCACCAAAGAACAGTCTTGCGTAACAGACATCGATACATTTTATAAGAAGGTTACAAGCAAAGCTGATAACACAATGGGAGTGATGGTGTCTATCTCTGGTTACTCTTCAGTTGCAAAAAAGGAAGCAAGTGGAGAAAGAACACCTCTATTACTTCTTGATCATAGCCATCTTTATTTAGTACTCGGTGGTATCATGGGACTTTCCGAAGTTATTGATCGAGTTAGGCGCCACGCATCTCAGACAGGAGAGGCGTGTCTGGCAATTAAAGAATTCACAGGATGACCAAAAAAGTCCTTTTTTGGCCGTTTTTTTGTCCCTTTTGTGCATTTTGTGCTCTTTCGTGGCTATCCGCGATTAACCACCTTTTTTATTTTTTATTTGTAGCTTTGCACTCCACAGGATGCCT
>JAEOSP010000003.1 GCA_016840305.1 Candidatus Hodarchaeota archaeon | reverse complement strand
TACCAATATCAAGATTTAGATCAGGATTTCTTTCTCTGAAAAGATTAGTAATTAAAACTTGATTCTGAGTAATATTATCTCCAGGCCATTCTCCAACTAAATCATATGCTTGCCAGAGTGGACTATTTGCATGTATCCCGAGTAAGCTCATTCCTTTGCTATATTCAATATTTTCAGTGGACAACTGAATTGGGTACATCCACCAATAAGTACTCCAACTCTTAATCTCTCCAGGGAACTCCCTTTCAAAAAAAGATTCAATAAATTCTCTTGATGCAATTTCATTAGAAGGATTCGGGAAAGATATCTCAATATCCTTCGTATCTTCATCAAAATAACTTGTAATAGTAGATAATGTAGAATCAGCAGTAGCACTAAAACCAACAACCGCCCCTATCGCTATTGTGAGGATTATTAAATTCAAACCCAATCTAACTCTCTTTCTTGTTAAATTTGCGAAAGAAAAGGTGTGAATTGTAAATATTCGGGAGTTACTCTGTTTTTGTTTAGTTTTAGAGGACGTAGATTTCCTAAATAATTCCATAGGTGAAATTGATGCAGATCCCAAAATGATTGGGGTAGCAAATATTATTGAAATGACGATTGGAAATAGAAAACCAGTTATAATTGGGGAGGGAGGGATAACAAATAATAATGTACTTAGACCTAAAGGATCAGCTAATGTATTCACAAGGAAAAAGGCAAAAGCTATTGATAGGAGAGTGCCCACAACACCGCCTAAGAAACCTAATATTCCTGCTTCACATATATATGTAAAAAAAATGTGATGTTTTTTTGCTCCTATTATCTTCATTAATGAGATATCTTCTCTTTCATTAGCAATTGCTATTTGTATTGTACTTGTCGTGAGAACCCCCCCAATAATAATTCCTATCAACACTGATATCGATAATAATGAATTTAACAATGAGATTATTTCAACCCTTATATCCTCTTCAATGTCAAACACATTAATTTCCTCCACAAAGACGTCATTTTTATCTAATAATTGGCTTATGTTTACTGCTAATTCTTCTAATTCTGTTTTATTATCAGTTCCACCTTTTAAATAAAGATGATTAAAATCTGCAGATTCAAATAGACTTTGAAGTCTTTCAATTGACATCCAGACGAAGATTGATGCTGTAAATGCAAAACCAGGGTATCGAACAGCCCTAGCTAATCCAGTAACGTTAAAATCAATTTTATTAACAGTATTGTTACTTGTAGGAAAGGGTAAAGATAATATTTCCCCAATAGATATATCTAGAGATTTTGCTGCGCTACTATCGATGAGAAGTTCATCTTTACTTTCGTTAGGGATAGTACTGCCATCATCTTGAACAATTCCATACAATGAATTATAACCTTCAACTTTGGATATATTAATCCCCCATATACTCAATCGATAATTCTTATTATTTAGTGTAATAGCAGATTCAACCCGATAGACTTGTTCATAATCTATTAAACCAGGAATATTTTTCAATTGCGAAGACGTATTTAAATTCCATTCAGTCGTCCGAACGACAATCTCTATATTAGCAGCAGATGTAATTCCAAAGGCCTTTTCTGCAGAAGAAATAACGCTCGAATTAGCGATAGCTACACCTGTAACACCTAAAACCGAAATTGATAATCCTAAAATAGTAAGTATTGAACGAAGTTTTCTTCGACTAAGATCTTTCTGAATTTTTGTGATGAGCAAATCTCATTCCCCTAAGATGATATTCTTACGAATTTATTGGTTCGTCTGAAGCGATTCTTCCATCTCGAAGCTGTATCTTTCTATTTGCATAATTGAAGACTGTTCGATCATGACTTACCATTACAACTGTTAATCCTTGACTATTCAATCTTTTCAAGAGCTTTAATATTTCTTCGCCTGATTTTGAGTCTAAATTTCCAGTTGGTTCATCAGCAAACAGAATAGAAGGATTATTTACTAACGCACGTGCTATCGCTACACGTTGTTTTTGCCCTCCAGACAATTGGTTGGGATAATAGTTCATCCTATCCTCTAAACCGACTGATTTTAGAACATTTAATGCAAGCACTTTTTTCCTTTTTTTTCGACCGAAATATGCAGCCAACATGACATTTTCAAGGGCTGTGAGTGTTGGTAACAGACCAAAAAATTGCAGAACAAAACCAACGTTCAACGCTCTAAATCCAGCCAAGTAACTCTCAGATCTCTCTAATAACGATATACCGTTCACTTCTAATTTCTGATTATTCTTTCTTTTGATTTTTGAAACTCTATCAATACCTGCTAGCAAGTGTAACAAAGTTGATTTTCCACTTCCAGAGGATCCATAAATTACTACAAACTCTTGTTCAAAAATAGATAAATCAACACCATTTACAGCAATTGTTTCATACCCATCCGAATAAATTTTCACCAAATTAACGGCATGGATAATTGGGTCTCTATCTTTTTTCAATTCAACAATTTCTTCTGAACCTTTTATTGAAGGAAAAATATGTTTTGTCTTAGTAGATTCCAACTGAATTCACAGAATACTACAATTTCATCATTAATTAAAAACCTGAAGAATGAGGCATATTATATTGCTTCTTATGAATTTAAAAAAGAAAAAATAAGAAGAAAGGTACTTAAAGAAAAAGAAGGGTGGAAAAATCTATGTTTTAAGCCAATTGAAAATAAGAAAAATTACTAAGTCTTAAATAATTACCCGACTAATAGTGGGTTAGAAGATTATAATCTAGTATAGAGTGATTTGAATTGACAAATGAGCAAGAAAATAAACAGACCCTAATTAAAGATCAGCTTGCTAAGTTAGAAAGTGAGAACAAACAGTATGAAATTCGGGTAAAGGATTTCAAACAAGAGTTGAAAAAACAGTCAGAAAATTCTACTCAGGGTTTAAATCAAAGCAAAACCGACCTGATTGCTAAATATCAAGTAATAATTTCAAATGTGGACGATCTGAGTAGTAAAATATCAGGGTTAAAACGAGACCTTGAGTCAGAAAAAGGTGAATTGGAACCGAAACTCGATAAGCTTCTTGGTCAATTAGTTACTGGCGTTTCAGGTCTTCAGAAAAAATTGGTTGCTCTTTCAACTACCCAAGAGGAGGATATTTCTCGAATTTACAAGGAAATGGCTGGAAAAGTTAACACAGGTTTGAATGAAATTTATTCTCGTCAACACGGTCAAATTAAGAAGTTTCAAGATCAAATATCTACAAAACTATCAGCTATTCAACGTGATATTATAAGTACAGTAGAAAGTGAGAATTCTACCATTGTCGAGATGTCTGAGAGTATAACAAGTTCTTTTCTTAAATCGTTAGATGATTTCAAATCTAGAGTTAGTCAAATCAGTAGTGCGAAGGAGAATGAACTGGATAATGTATTTGCAAAGGCAGTTAGTGAATCTGTCGCAAGATTGGAAATAGCAAAAGAAGATCTTCTTGCAGGTATTGATGGTTTAAAATTAAGACTTGATGAGAACTTTGATCAGCAAAGAGAGTTGTTTGAAAAGGCGCAGGAAGAAGTACTAAAGAGTATTGAAAACGGAAAAACTGATGCTGGTGTGCGAATAGACAAAGGTATTGATCGATACTGGCAAGAATTCATAAAGTTTCAATCCGAACAGAGTAATGCTGTTTCCAATATAAAGGAGAATGTATATGAATCATTTATGAATGCTTTGAAAACTAATGATGAGCTTCAATCGAAATTGACAACTGAATTCGTGAATTCTATGAAATCAGGTTTTAAGCAGCTTGAAGAACAAATATTGACTTCGTTATCACGAGTTTCTGCAGATTTTAACAAAAAACGTGAAAGAACAGCGGAAACCTTAACAACTGCTTTTGAAAAATGGGATAATAAAATTAATAGTTCAATTTCAGGATTTGGTACAAAAACTAAATCAAAACTTGAGGAAACCACTGCTGATATAAATGGTTCACTGATGAAATTTTTTGATGAATCAAAAACTGGTCTAAGTCAAACATTATCGACTCATCAGGGGACGCTTGGGGCGCTACAAGATAATATAAGTCAACTCTTTAGAGAAATTCAAAAAGGACAGGAAAAGAATATTGAGATCACTCTTGTAGATGTTCGAAAAGCTCTTCTTGCCAAACAAAGCGAGTTGATTACAACAATTGCTTCAATTGAACCTTCTGCAGAGACTCTTGTGGAAACTAACCGTGAGACTGTTGAAACAAAAAACGCCTTGATAAAGAAGTCCAGCACGGCAGCTTTTGATGATTTAAGGAAGCAGATAAGGTCAATAGAACAAGATGGAGTACTTTCAATTCAGAATATTGTAACAGAAACGGGTAATAGACTAGATGATGCAGTGAAGGCAAGTGAGGAATCAACGAGGAATCTAGTAGAGGGATTAGAGGGTGACCACAAAAATTCCCTAGCATCCTATAGAGAAACTGTAACAAGAGAATTTAGTAATCAACAGGATTCACTTGAAAATTATAGAAGCTCTTTGAAAGAAAAATTCACAGCATTCTTCAATGATGTCCAAGTTCCTACAGATCATTTTAATGATCAAATTCGTGGCGAGCGTGAGCTTTTGGATGACCAACGTCGACAAGTAGATGTAAAATTTGAAGAAATCAGTGCAAATGTAAATACTGCTTTAGAAACCTTATCTACAAGCGTTTCAACAAATACTCAGAATATTTCAGAGGCTACCAAACAAATCACAAAAACTACTAAAGATATCGTAAAATCACAACGCTAAATATTGAGAATTATTAATGGGTGAAGGAGTAAAGGATTTCTATCTTAGGATGAAAGAGAATGGGTTACCCAAAAGAGTTTGCTTGTCATTTTATGGGTGTAGGTGGTGTAGTAATTAGTGAGGAGAAAGTCCTTCTTGTTAAATTAACTTATGGTCCAGCAAAAGGAATGTGGTTAATTCCTGGAGGCCTTGTAGACCGTGGGGAAACGTTGCAGGAAGCAGTTAAAAGAGAGATTTTTGAAGAAACAAGTATCCAAGTGCAACCAAGTGGAATTGTTGGTATTCGGAGCATGGTGAGAGCAGAAGACCAGTTAACTGATCTTTATTGCATTTTTACTTGTGAAATTGTCAATTCACCAGAAATACTTGCAAAAGATGACTTGGAAGTTGCAGAAGTAAAGTGGATGCCCCTTGATGAGTTATCCAAAGACCCAGATGTAACTTCATATACTAAACTGATAATCAGGAAGGCTAGAAGCACTGAACCAATGATGTATGATGCAGCTAGGAGTAAAAAAATAGAAGAACAAGCTAGACTTGACAAATACGAGCATTTTTGGATTTAACTTCGGCTTAGTGAATTAAGTATTAGTGGATTGCTGAGAAGCTACTACTAAGTTTGCAATAGCAAGCAAGAGAACAAATCCTCCAAGTAAATACCAAATAGTTATTTCTTCAGAGAGAATGAGAAAAGCAAAAAATGCTGCTGATAGCGGTTCACCTAACATTAGAATCGATTGTTTCGAAGATTCAATTTCAAACTTGTTAGAGATCATAATTAGTGTATAAGGGACGATACTACCTAAAATCGCCAATATTATTCCTAATCCAAAAATATATGGAGTGAAAAGCACTTCTATATTGAATATTATAATGTTGGCGGGTAGGGGAAGTAGTGTTAGGATCATAAGAATCGGAAGCCCCCAAATTAAAGCCCAAAAAAGTACCCATGATACAGAAATATAAAATGATACATTATGTCTGGCTTTCGCACTCGCAGCTCCGAATAATAAATAGAGAGCATAAAAGATCCCATTTAATGTTGCAAGAATATCACCTACAAATGTACTAAGAAATGATTGCCATTCCCAAGGTCTAGTAAGTATAATTAGGCCAATGAAAGCTAATACTAAGGATGTAAGCTTCCTCTGATTAATTTCTTCTTTCAAGAAGAGAAAACCAAAAACTAGTGTGACAACAGGGTGTATCTGTACAAGAAAGGAGGCTTCCCCAACGGGAGTTTCTAGAAAGATCGCTCCGACGTATACTAATATAGCAAAAACGAAGATTAAACCTTGCCAAAAATACGTTTTCTGAATAGGAATTGCCAATGAAACGATGAATTTGTCATTTTTTATTATCCAATATACGATCAGAACAAATAAACTGATTATTCCTCCTAAAAACAATCTTAAGAAGGTTTGTTCAGTAACGGATACATTGACATCCCTTAATAAAGCTGCTATGATGGGAATTGAGCCAAAAGAAAGACCAGCCAGAACAGCAGCGATATACCCAGGTAAAATTCGATTATTCATAATTTTGTTCTCAAGAGCCTCGAATTTACCTCAATTTTTTAATTCTAGGGAATTCTTAATATTTCGATTTTTTCTAATTCTCCTAAGGATTAGGACACGAATGAATGGTAAAAAGGGGGTAATCTTCAATATAAAGAAGTATGCCCTTCATGATGGCCCTGGTATTCGGACAACAATATTCTTCAAAGGATGCGCTCTAAGTTGTTGGTGGTGTCATAATCCAGAAGGAATTTCTCAATCACTTGAATCATCCTGTGGAGAAACTGGAAGGGAAGTATCAGTTAAACAGCTTATAGATGAAATTATAAAAGATTGGATTTTTTATGAAGAATCCAATGGAGGAATTACAATTTCTGGGGGGGAACCGTTGTTACAGCCAGAATTTTTGCTTCGTCTAGTGAAAAAGATACGCTCCGTAATGGATACATCTGTTACATTGGATACGAGTGGTTTTGCCCCGTGGGAAACAATTGAATTGATTAAAGATGAGATAGATCTTTTTCTATATGATATAAAGATATTAGATGATGATTTACATAAGAAATACACTGGGGTATCTAATAAAGTGATACTAAGCAATTTTAAAAAACTCGATAAAGAAGGTAAGAATTTAGTGATTCGGTTTCCCATTATTCCTGGATTGACTGATACCCCCTCTAATATTGATCAAATGCGTACTTGGATGCAGACACTTTCCAAAACGAGTGAAATCCATCTTTTACCCTATCACAAAATTGCTGAGAGTAAATATCACAAATTAAAGTTAGACTATAAACTTGAAAATCTTGAAGCTCCAACAGCAAAGCATATGGATGAACTACGTAAAAAATTCGAAGATATAGGTTTTTTAGTTAATATTGGTGGTTAGCTATTTATGTTAGAAAGGATCACACAATTACGTAATCAAAGCTTAGATGCAATTCCAACTCTTGATCCTGAAAGAGCTTTATTGCTTACTCAATTTTATCAATCAGAAGATGCTAAAGGTAAATCCATACCAGTAACGCGTGCTCTAGCTTTTAAATATATTTTAGAAAATAAAACTCTCTCATACAACCCTGGAGAGTTAATTGTGGGAGAGAAGGGAAGCGAACCGAAAGCTACTCCTACTTACCCCGAATTATGTATTCATTCATCACAAGATTTGGCGATTCTTAATACTAGGGAAAAAATTTCTTTTAAAGTAAGCGATTCAACAAAAGATTTGTACGATAATATCATAAGACCTTATTGGAAAGGGAAGTCTCTTCGGGAAAAAATCTTTGAGAATGTATCCCCAGAATGGATTTCTGCTTATCAAGCAGGCATATTTACTGAATTTCAGGAGCAAAGAGCACCAGGACATACTGTACTGGGTGATAAAATTTACAAAAAAGGATTTCTTGATATAAAAAATGATATTCAAAGCGTAATGGCGGAAGTAGATTCTAAAAAGGATCCAGATACTCTGATGAAGCTTGAAGAACTTAAATCAATGGATATTGCTGCTGATGCATTAATCCTCTACGCTGAACGATATTCTGATTTATTAGTGAAGGCTGTTGATGAAGAAAAAGATCCTATCAGAAAAAATGAACTATCTACCATGGCTAATATTTGTAAACGCGTTCCTAAATATCCTCCTGAATCATTTTGGGAAGCTATACAGTACTACTGGTTTGTTCACCTTGGAGTTACGACCGAATTAAATACATGGGATTCATTTAATCCAGGGAGATTGGATCAACACCTATTTCCATTTTATAAGAAAGGACTGGAGGAAGGATCACTCACTGAGATGGAAGCAAAGGAAATACTCAAATCATTCTGGATCAAATTCAATAACCAACCGGCCCCTCCAAAAATTGGGGTAACTGCACAGGAGAGTGCAACTTACACTGATTTTTGTACAATTAACATCGGCGGCGTTAAGTCAGACGGATCTGATGCTAGCAATAAACTTTCCTACATACTTCTTGATGTAATTGAAGAGATGAGATTATTACAACCGAGTTCGATGGTTCAGTTAAGTAAAAAAAATCCTAATCGTTTAATTAAAAGAGCGCTAAAAATAATAAAAACTGGTTATGGACAACCATCGATTTTTAATACAGAGGCAATAATTTCCGAATTATTAAGACAAGGAAAATCAATTATCGACGCCAGAAATGGTGGGGCAAGCGGATGTGTCGAAACTGGAGCTTTCGGAACAGAGAGCTATATTCTAACAGGCTATTTTAACATAGTAAAAGTGCTAGAAATTACATTAAACAATGGTATTGACCCTTCTGCGGGGAAAAACATAGGAATTCGATCTGGTGATCCTACTACATTTGAAACCTTCAACGATTTTTATAATGCTTTTGAAAAACAATTAAATCATTTTATTGATATAAAAATTGCAGGAAATAACATTATAGATCAGATATATGCAAAATTCATGCCTTCTCCATTTTTATCTATTTTAATTGATGATTGTGTATCAAAAGGTAAAGACTATAATGATGGTGGAGCTCGTTATAACACCTCTTACATTCAAGGGGTTGGAATGGGTAGTATTACTGATAGTTTGACAGCAATTAAGAAAAATGTATTTGATGATAAAATTATTTCAATGAATGACCTGTTAAAAGCGTTAAAGAATGATTTTCATGGTTTTAAGAGGATTAGAGAGATATTAGTGAACGATACTCCAAAATATGGGAACGATGATGATTATGCAGATGATCTCGCGAAAAGAGTTTTCGAGAGCTATTTTCAAGCTATTGATGGTCGTCCAAATACAAAAGGAGGAAAACACCGTATAAATCTCTTACCAACAACAGTGCACGTCTATTTTGGTAGTGTGATAGGAGCAATGCCAGATGGAAGGAAAAAGGGAGAACCTCTTTCAGAAGGGATTTCTCCAGTTCAGGGCGCAGATAGGAACGGCCCAACATCAGTCATAAAATCAGTTTCCAAAATAGATCATCTTAGAACGGGGGGTACATTATTAAATCAGAAATTCTCTCCCCAATTGTTATCAACAGAAACGGGTATTGAGAAATTAATGCATCTTATCCGTTCCTATTTTCGTTTAGACGGTCATCACATTCAATTTAATGTGATTGATGCAGAAACCCTTCGAGAAGCCCAAAAAACACCAGAAAAATATAGAGACCTAATAGTACGAGTAGCAGGATATTCTGATTATTTTGTAGACCTGATTCCCGATCTTCAGAATGAGATAATAAATAGAACAGAACATATGGATATATAAGATCGTTTCCTACCTCTCTAATGAAGATTCTTTCAAAGTTGGACAATTATTTTGCCTAAGTCTAAAACTACTGGAACAGTCATTGAAACTCGTGAATATCAAGAGGCTATTTTAAAAAAGCTAAGAGAGTATTCTACTGAAAAAATTCATTGTATCGCGGAAGTGGATACAGGTTTAGGTAAAAGGGTGCTCACTTATTTACTTATTAAGGATATTCTTCCCAATCAGCGTGTTTTACTACTCTTACATTCAACTACTAGTTATTTTGAAACTATTCACTATTTTGAAAACGAGTATGGTGGATTTGCTGAAAAGGATTTTCAAGCATTTTCTTCTCGTACACCAACTTGGTTACGTAAGAAGATAATGACAAATTCGAGGGTTGTTGCTGCGACTCCTCAGACTTTTGCTAATGTTTATCAAAAAATGACTGATACTGAGAAGCCTACATTTGATGTCGTTATAATTAACGAAGTTGATAAAATTGTTAGAAGGCAAGGTGATTCCCGTTTACTGGTTTTCCCATACAATACGTTAATTCCACTTTTCATTCAAAAAGGAGCTTGGATAGTCGGAATGACAGGAACACTTCGAGATTCACACGTTTTCTATGATCATCGAGAAGACCTAATTAAAATCCGCTATGAACGAGTAACACTTGATAAAAGAATACCAGACCTACAAATTATCTCTATGGATGAGATAATGGCAACATCAGATGTAAAAACCTATATTAAATATACTGAAATACAAAAGGAGTTAGTTACACCGAGTAAAGCACTTTTAAATATTCTCGAACACATTGATCAGGCAATTAAGATCCTTAGAGAGGGCATTTTAGAAGAACAAAGAGCTGAAAATCCATCATTAATAGAATCGATTCCCTCTTCTCAACTTGCTCTGATTTCTGGCATGTTAGAAACAAATGATACGCAAAAGTATAATGGTTTACTCCTCACGAGGAAATATGCAGTGTCTATGCAGGTGCAAAAGTATAGAAAATTCCTTTATCGTTTAAAGAAATTTGGAATAGATAAAGCAATGGTTCATGCGATTCCAAAAAGAAATGCGAAAGTTATTCGGATTCTCGATATACTAAAAAGTAGATCCACCAAATCAAAAACTGTTATTCTCTGTTCTTATCTTGACACAGCCCATCTTCTCGTGGAGGAAGTACGAACCAAAGGTTTTACACCATTTCTTGTAACTGGAGAAGTTAAACATAAAGCTGAAGTTTTGAATACCTTTAAAATGCATCCTGAGAAAGCAGTTCTTATCATGACTAGTGTGGGAGAGCGAGATATAGATATCCCTCAAGCAGATATGCTAATCGTTTATGATGTTGTTAATACTGTCAAAACAATGTATCAACGGATGAAAAGAACTCGTGGAGGAAGTGTATTATGTCTTTGTTATCAAGATACCTTTGAGGAGAAAAAAGTAAATCGATTATTTACTGAAATTGCTAAAAAATACCCCTGGTCATCAATTATAAATAAATGACATAAGAAAAAGAACTAAAGGAAGAATCCTCCTCCAAAAAAGCCTATTACTATGAAAGTACCAATAAGAGCAATCCAAATCCTTCCATCCCATGCAAGGACTTTAGCTCCATCAAATATTCCAATTGGTAGTAGATTGAATAAACCAAGAAATGTATTCAGCCACACTCCTATATTACCTATTTGGAATAATAAGATGGCTAAATCCAGCTGCTGAGGTAATACGATCCAGCTAATACCAATAATAATAAAAAAAAATCCTGCTAAAATGATATTGGATATTGGTCCTGCTGCAGAAACACGTCCTCGTAAGCGAGTTGAATAAGCTGCTTCACCCCACCAAAAAACTGCACCAACCGCGAGTATTGGAAACCCTATTATAAGGGATACAAACAGTAGCATTAATCCCTCCTTAGATATTCTAAAATTGGCCCGAGCTCCAAATTTTATTGCAGTTAATTTATGAGACATTTCATGGACAAAAAAGCTTATTCCAAATACTATTAAATAGATAAATAATAAATCTAAATTAAAACCTGTGAGATAAAGAATAACCACTACCATTATAATCCAAGCTACTCCCATTTCGGAAATTTCCTGGATAGATAGATGAAAACGATCAAGGAAGTTTTTTTTGGTAAACTCTTTTTCCCATTCGGGTTTATCGCTCATAATTTGTCCTCCACACATTTATGATCTCCACGTAAGTAATGTTTCCCACAAAGCAGTTGTCCACATGTCTGGCATCGGAAGGGTTTGTACACCTCGTTACCACAGGATGCGCAAAATGCAGTATCTGGTATTATAACTTCTTTATTGGTTTTTTCACCTGAATGTCTCTTTGTTATTTCGAAGTGCGTTAAGTCTGGGGAGGCCTCAAACTCAAGATTATATCCCCTTATCGTTTCCTTTGTGAAGAGGAGATAAAAAAATGTAATTCCAGTAATCATTATCCCGATTCCAAGTATGAAATAACCGTACTCTCCCAAATCAATGAACTCTGGAGAGAGAAAGAGACCAGTAATAGCTCCCAGCCCGAATATGTATTTTGTACTCAGACGCGTAGTAATCACCTTACAGATTATTTAGGATTTGACTTAATTCTTGAATAACAACACAACCAGGAATAATGGTTTCAAAATGCTCTTTTTGAAACATACCCTTGCGGCCAATGAATAAGATATTGTTGTCTCTTGCTCTTCTAGCATCATGTAAAGAATCCCCGATAAATAAGACTTGTTCTGGTTTTAAAGAATATTTACTCAAAATGTAGTCAAAGTGATCCTTTCCCTTTTCAAAGCCTGGACGCCACCCCATTATGTCATTTACAAGACCAAAATTTACCTTCTCTAAATAAGTAGTAATAATTGTTTCAATTGTACCACTAGAGATCCCAAGTAAGTATTTTTGTTTTTTTAATGTTCTTAAAACATCTAAAGCATCACTAAATGGTTGTTGTTCGTAAATTAAATCTAGTTTCATTCCTTCAAATTCTTCTACAGTGGACCTATTGATCTTATTTTGCGGTGCAATTATTTCCATTTGCTGAACAAATGGTAAACCAGTAGTTGCACGATATTTATTGCGCGCTTCTTCTTCTGAAAAAGCGTAATATTTGTGTAATAATGTAATAGCATTTTTTTCAAGAAAAGGCATGGAATCTATTAGTGTTCCATCAAAGTCAAACATAATGTACTTTAAATTGTATTTAATCACTTCTGCTCAGCTTTATATCCTTTTCAATTGCTTAAATGCTCATCTATGTGATGTGAATATATCAGTATTTACAACAAGTTTTTTATCTCTTCATTTAAGAATTAAGAACTGTTGATCTAAGAATGCGCTCTTCCGATACAATCATTGCTCGAATAGTATTCGCTTCTTTAGTCGGTTTAATACTCGCAAGTTTTTTTCTTTTATTCAACTTATTTCAACAATATGGATCATTTTTGTTATTAATTGAGCTATTGATCTTTTTAGTAACATTTATTGCGACGATATTGCAGATTAACAGTTTAAAACAAGAAAGAATATTGATTAATTCACAACTAGACGAATTGCAATCCTCTGGTATTAAGATATTTCGTAAAAAGTATGAACGCTTGCTATATTCACGGGATGTTGCTGATCTTCCTAAAATTACACGTTTTTTCTTTAATTTCAACACAACAGCAGTTGTTCAACCAATTTCACATACAGAAATTCGTCGAATCATCCGATTATGTGAAAAATTTGACATTCCCATAATCCCACGAGGTACTGGAACAGGTGGATATGGTGGAGTTCTTCCAATTAAAAATGGTATAATTCTTAATCTTTTTCGATTGAATTCTATCTCCAAATTTGATCCAGATAATTTAACTGTTGAAGTGGAAAGTGGAATCACATGGCGAAGATTAAGAGAGTATTTGAAACTCAAAGGGTTTGATTTACCTGTTTATCCATCATCAGCTCCCTCCTCAACAGTTGGAGGATGGTTTAGTTCAGGAGGATATGGGATTGGAAGTAGTAAATTTGGAGATATTTCTAAAAATGTAATCGGGGTAACCTTAATAGGTACACAAGGGGAAGATGTTAAAATGATTAATACTCCAAAAATAACAGGACATTTTGGCAGTTTAGGTATTGTATGGAAAATAAAACTAAAAATAATTAATATAACACCAGTTCATCACTTAGCTATTGCACCTGAAACCCTAGACGATGGATTAGTAATATTTAACGAGTTACAGAGTCATACCCCCTACTTTATGCGCTATCTTGATCAAAAAAATATTGAATGGATGAGTAATAAGGATAACCAGTCAATATCTGATATTTGTGGATCTAAAAACGGTCTTATCGCAGTTAGTTATCAATCTGCTGAATGGAAGTCTCTTGATATAAAAAATTTATTGAAAGAAAGGTCTATCCAGGTTTTGACAGATTCCTGTGCTCAAGAACTATGGGAGGATAGATTTTACACCCTCCGTTTGAAACGAAAAGGACCATCTCTAATCATAGCAGAGGTATTGGTACCAAATACAAACCTTTTGAAATTTATTAAATTGCTTAATTCATGGTTCAGATCAGACTCTTTTACATTTGAATTAGTATCCACACAAGAGAAATATTCAGTGGTTATGGTGTGGTTCCCAGCTGATCAGCGTAGATGGAATTTTCCTATAATTGGTTCTATACCCTATTTATTTGGTTGGTTCAGAATGTTTCAAGTTATTAGGCTTGCTTGGAGTGTTGAAGGCACCACATACAATAATGGAGGGCTTTGGCTAAGCATGTTTCCCAAAAAAGAGAATAAAAAGCAAATAGAATATATAAAGCAAACAAAATTGAAGATTGACCCAAACAATATCTTTAATCCTGGGAAAATAATAAGTCCCCGAATACCTCGATATTTTCCAATTATTTCCTGGTCTTTGTCTGTAAAATTCGGACTTCCTATTGCTGGGTTCCTCTATCGTTTTGTTCCGAAACGGATTCGGTAGGTGGTATGTAACTTTTTAAACTGCCGTCCATGACAGATTGTATAAATCCATCTATCTCCTTGAAGGCTGGTTTCGCCTCCTCTTTTAATAAATACCAACGGGGAGATGTTGTAACCATTGTATAAGCCTTTTTCTTTTCACAGTCTGTCAACTTCTCAAATATGAAATCTGTTGCTCCATCAGCTGTCTCGGTGTTTATCACGAGAGTTGGTTGTTTTATATTAGCTAGTCTATGATTAGTAAAACCAATGACACGATACATTTCAATTAATGCTGTTGTGGGTCGTTTTGAATAAAAGAATTGACCTTTATCGCGTAATTCGCTCGTTACTGATTCTTGTTCCATTGGAAAGTCTTTTTTGAAGTATTTTACAAACGGTAACAGATTTTTGACGAGCGTTGACGGTGCATGTTGACTTGGACTAATTAGAATTAATCCCGTAATATTTTCTCGAAGATGAGATGCTCCTAGAATAGTTGCTAAAACTGATCCTAACGCCACACCAATGACAAAAACATTTTCATATGATTCTTTCAGATAGAATAGGCTATCACGAGCAACTGAATACCAATCTAGCCAAGTAGTATTACCAAGATCTTCGGGAACACTGCCATGACCTGGTAATAAAGGAGCTATTCCTGAATATCCTAGATTCCGAAGATATATACCTAAGGGTCTTACTTCACTCGGTGAGGTCGTGAATGAATGGAGAAGAAGACATCCAATTTTCCCTCTGTCGCTTGGCCCCTTAAATTCGAAGGGCAAAGCAAGTGGATTTACATCATGCATCTCTAATAGCTCTCATTACGTATTCTCGTTGATTCTAATAAATATGTCGTTAAGGTTCAAGGATGAAAAACTGCGCTTAAAATATTTACTGAAGAAAATAGTGTTTAACTGTAGATCACAAAAAGTTAAATAGTTTTTAAATTTATTATAATTTAACACATAACATGAAAAACTGTAATAAAACATTCCTCTCTCCTGTTTTGTGCTAGAGTATTCAAAAAGGGATTAAAATGATTCAAAACCGTAAGATAATAAGGACAGGTGTACAGTCTTTAGATCTCTTCCTTGGAGGCGAAGAAAATCCTGGCCTTCCTAATAAAAGTGTCATTCTGGTCCTCGGGGAACCGGGCACTAAATTCGAAATATTTGTACAACAAATATTATTTAATATCTTGAAGACAGGAGCTACTGATAAGGTAGTATATTTAAGCTATGATGGTCGTCCTAACGAAATAATAGACGAAATGGATATTTACAATTACAACCTCCAACCTTTTGTAATGGCTGGGGAAAAATGGAAGTTTATGGATGCATTTTCATCGAGAGTAGCAGCAGAAGGAGCAGTCATAGGATTACAACGTGACCCAGGATCTGTTGACGTTGAAGATAGATTTGCTCAAGACTCACTAAGATTTTTCACTCGAAGATTCATACCTGAGATATCCAAGTATGATAATGTATGTACATGTATTCACTCAATATCATCATTGATTAGAAGTAATTCAATTGAAAGTGTCTCGATTGCAATGGAAACCCTCAAGTATGTGGTTCGGGATCTTGGAACTGGGCTACATTTCATATTGATGGTGAAGAATTTGCATGGTCCAACAATGGAGGTACTTGCATCTCATATCGCTGACTTCGTCTTTGATATAAGCTTTGGACGCGTAGGGGCAGGAAAGATAGCCATAAATTTCTCCGTTCAAAAAAGTTGGAAATCTATTCTATTACCTATCTCAGTTCCTATGACCATTGATCGTAAGGGCATTAGATTAGAAACTACAGTTAGAGTATAATTTAACTCAAAAGCTCAAATTTCAAGTGTTTGTTACTAACCGTAGGAAATCACGGGTACCTGTGGCGAGTCCTAGTAAGAAAATTACCCAGAGTAACCAGCGTTCAATATTTCTATCCTCAAATCCACGGAGAGCCCAAAGAAAGAGAGCTACAACACCAAATTTAACAAGCAAAAATGGCCAACTTCCTGCGGGTGACTGGAAGAGAATTGCAGGTAGATAGTGCTTTTCTTGATAGGCGAAAAATTCTACTGCAATTACTGTATTAATTGCATCGAACATTTGGGTTATCATAGCTAGTTTTTCTTCTCTTCTGATTGGAGCTTCTGGAGTGAATCGTTTTGAATATAAATCAGCTGAGTAATTAAATATAATTGAAAACAGAACTGTTCCTAATATAATGAAAAATCCACCAAAAATGTTTATTTCTGCTGTTAAAAGGAGAGGAATAAATGGGATGGTGAGAATCGCTTCTAATACAATTCCTGAAGCTGCAAAGGTGTATCTCCAATTAGAGAAATATCGGTTCTGTTGTAGATATTCTTGCGACATAAAGATAGAAGTTATACCAACTGTTATCGTTAAAAGAATCGTTACAATATATACTCCAGGCGTAACAAATACTCGATCAGCTAAAAATTCGTAGGGCGATATTATCAAACCTTCTTTTGCTATATCCTGTAAAGCTCTTAGAGTTGAACCTATGAAGATATATGGAAGAATGGCTACAAAGAATTCATCGTCCATTTTGATCTCGATATATTTGTCTTTACCCCACTTACTGAACCCTCTAGAGTTCAATGCAATAATGATCTTTCCTATCAAGAAAATAGCCAGTATTCCAACTGCACAGTAGACAATTGTATTATACAGATTGTAACCTGGAGCACTGAAAAAATATGTGTCAAAGAAACGAATTGGATCGGAGAATAATAACGCTAGATCTTGAAATAACATATCTAAAAAGTCTTGAAGGGGGTTTTGCTGGATAGTCACTACTATACGAACCGAAGTGTTTTGTGAAGGTTGTTTATCGGAGATCTGTTCTGATAAATAATTCTTGTGCTATCTAACTTCGATGGTTGTAGCTTATTAAGTGAAACTTTGAGAGATTCCCTTGTAATCTCAATAAGAGCATAGTGATAAGAGGCTAGAGGCCCAGGATTCACATAAGTAGTATTAGATATTTGTTTGAAAGTGGCTAGTTCATGATAATGTCCAAAAATCACTAATCTTGGCATCTTTTTCTCAATAATCTCTGAGATCGATTTGGATCCACCTTTTAGATATTGCCCCTCACTAAAAAGTTCAAAAGCAGGTGGTTCATGGGAAACTAGTATATCAAATTTATTGAGAGAACTGTTGATAATAGGTAGCCATCGTTTATTGAAATCTTTTGCAGTAAATTCATGATCACTGATAGGTGCTTGCGTTTGATCGATCGCTAATGCACCGCCTGTCCCCCAAATTGTAAGAAAATCGATATTTACTGAATTTGAATCAAGAAAATGAATTTGATGACTTTTCCATTTTGAAATAACTTCTAAAACCTCATTACTATCAACATTACCAGTGATATAAACGATTGGAGCTTTTAATTTTTCTAAAAGATGTAAAACGGCTATTGCGGACTCAATTTGCTTTCGAACAAATAAATTCCGTCCTCTCCCTTTGTACACCCATTTTGTGTAGCTTTTTTTTGACAAAGCTTTCAAAGGATGTGTTAGCATGTATTGTGCTATTACAGGTAACGAAGTGGTTGCAGGTAAATCACCTGCAATTATAATTAAATCAATTACAATATCTTTTTCTTGTAGTAATGTTACTAACCTGGTACATGCACTTATATTGCCATGGATATCAGCTAATGTTAAAATACGAAAGGATATCACCTTTTTCTTGAATTTCATTGTTTAATATTGTTCAGAAGAATTTTTCCTAGAGTAATAAACGGATCGAGGTTGTTATGCCTATTAATTGCTGAAGCCTCAATATATGGTGTATCTAAATCTGTTAATTTTGCTATTTTTGTTGCGAAAGTTTTTGCTTCTTGATTAGACACTTTTCTCGTATCAAGATCAATTTTATTCGCGACCAGAACAATCGGGATTTTACCTGTTTGTTCTATCATTTCGGTTAACCAAGTATTAAGATTATCGAATGATTCTCGTTTGCTGACGTCAAAGACTAGTATCGCACCATCACTTCTATTATAGAATTGCTTGCGCACTGTTTTAAAAGACTGTTGTCCTGAAAGATCCCATAATTGGTAAATTAAATTATACGGTTCGATAATGAATGATTTACGTCCTATATCGACTCCGATTGTAGGTTTATATCCTTCTAATAGACTTTTGTCTTCATCAAGGAAGGAATAAACAAATGTTGTCTTCCCTACGGCATAGTCTCCGCAAATAACAATTTTGACTGAAATTTTCTCCATTGAATGTGCCAATTTAACGATAGTCATATCCTTTTTGCAATAAGCGATCTTCGATCTTGTCCTCATCTGATTCTAGTTTAAATCCGATACCTATTCTTTTACCATTGCTCAGCAGGAAACCTGATTTGCATATACTTTCAGCTTGACGTCTTGCAGTTCTACGTAGTATTAGTGAGGTGCTCGAATATTCGAGTTTACCAGTTGATGTTGCCTCATCTAATATCAGTACAGCATCACCAGTTTGTTCTCTTCCCTCTGAAAAATTCCTATCTTTAAAAATAAGCCTAACCATGAGTGTATCTCCTATTACTCTGTTTTTGTGCCTTTCGTGTTACCAAATTATAATATGGGGTAATTGAGATATTCTCTCTCAGTATAAAAATTTACTCAAATAATAAATCTCAATTGCTTTGGTATGTTCATTTTTATCCGACAAAGGTTCTTATCTCGTATTCACCGACCTGTCTCTGTTATAACCTTAAATAACCTCCATTTCTATTTACCTCAAAGTGAGGTGATGAGAAAAATATTTCCATAGTGTATTGGTCTGATTCACTTGTAACTACGTTAGACGAGTTACCCGTCAAAGGCAAGAGAAAAAAGACCCC
>JAEOSP010000462.1 GCA_016840305.1 Candidatus Hodarchaeota archaeon | reverse complement strand
TGAACCTCCTTGTGTAATAAGGGTTTATGTGAGTTCAAACTTCCCCTTATATCGTCATACACAAGGAGTGCTTCTTGAGTGAATGGTTCCCCCAAAACTCTTTTTCAAAAAAGCCCTAAGTTTGAGCTTATTCAAGCAGTTTTAGAGCATTAAGGCTATCTTGTGAAGATCATTTTTCAGCAGGTGAAAGAGCTATCCAAAACAGTTAGACATAAATAGAATAAATAATTTTAGAAAATAAATCTTGACGTATGACGTTATGCGTTATATAATTTAATTAGTTTATGATTAAGACCTTTAAGTGTAAAGAAACGCAAAAGATATTCCACCGGCAATATTCCAGGAAGCTGCCTTCTGATATTCAAAAGGTAGCTTTTAGAAAACTACGTATGATCAACCGCAGTTATAAATTAAGGGATTTGAAAGTTCCACCAGCTAACAGGTTAGAAGTGTTAACCGGCAAAAGAAAAGGGCAATACAGCATTCGTATCAATAACCAATGGCGGATTTGCTTTAGATGGATAGATAATAATGCCCTTGACGTAGAAATTACAGATTATCATTGAGGTACGAAAATGAGAAATAATAAAATACCTCCATTGCACCCTGGCGAAGTTCTTTTCGAAGAATTCGTCAAGCCTCTGAATATAAGCCAAAATCAGCTTGGTAGAGACTTAGGAGTGTCCGCCCGAAGAATAAACGAGATTATCCATGGTAAAAGGAGCGTAACAGCGGATACGGCCCTCCGCCTAGCCCGCTATTTCGGTAATTCGCCGCAATTCTGGCTGGGCCTTCAGGTGGATTACGATTTGGACGTGGAGACAGACAGGCTTTCGAACCGAATAGAACGGGAAGTGAAAAAATTAGCCTAATCATAACTAAGATATGCTATACTCCTTCGATTGAAAGGTCGTCAGCAAGAAATTTGAGGTGAACAATGGCGGTCTCAAAGAATAGAGAGTTGGATGCTGTATTATTTTTAGGGGCTGGTTTTTCTCACGATGCAGCTTTACCACTGATGACGGAGGCTGGCGATCCTTCTCGAAAAGATAATGAGAATCTTCCGAAACATGCATCTGCCCCACATAATTCCCCACTTTTTAGATACGCAGCTCCTATGCTTGTAGAATCAACGGAGGTATTTCAAAAATTTCAGCGGTTCTGTAAACAATCGCCGACTTTACGAGATGCTGATGTAAATAACGTGGAAAATATTTTTTGTATTGCAGAGGCTATGTCCGAATCCGGCTTGAATCACATAAAACTCGACAATCAGGAATATAAAATAAATGAATTAATTCGTCATATACAACTCTGGTTCTGGAAAGTCTATCACCAACTCCCGCTAATCGATAAAAAAAGAGAAAAAGAAATCAATCGCGATGTTTATAAAAGATTCTTTAATGCCTTAGTAAACAACCACGGGTTAAAACCCGTGGCATTGCCGCTTCGGGCTACACCCGTCCGACTTCGTCGGATAACTTCATCTACGGGTTGAAACCCGTAGAATTGCGGCAGAATATTAAAATCCGGATTTTCTAATAATTTTGCAGTCATAACAACCAATTATGATTTAGTCTTTGAATATCTATCATCCTGCCAATATAAAATGCCGTGTTCTTATCCGTTAATTGGTTCTAAATCAATTAGTATCGGCGGCGGTAATAAACCTTTTGTTTATTTGAATGATCAAGATGATAAAAATACAAATGGACCTATATTGTGCAAATTACACGGAAGTATCAATTATTTTCAGGACGGTTCTGATTCTGACGTATTATACGTTGCTAATTTACTCGGCGGTGACAAACCTATCGGACAATCCTCTGTTAAACCTGAAGATATAAACTTCTGGAAAGATAAACCTGCAATATTGGCAGTAGATGCCATCTGGTGTATCCAGCAGGCTTATGGAAATAACTTTTCTCCAGCAATAATACCTCCAACTTATGCCAAACTTACTGGGAAAAGCTGGCTGAGAAATATATGGCATACGACACTGGATATACTCAGCAAAGCCAAGAAGATTATCTTTATTGGTTATAGCATGCCGGATAGTGATGGTTTTATGCGAGCATTGATACACAGCGCTATGGCTATTCGAGCTTCTCAACCAAATTTCGTCCCACCACAGGTGTTTGTAATCGACCCATGCCAAGATACTCATAAGAGATATCAGGAATTATTCCACGAAACATACAAACCCCTACCACCTCTACCTTTTTCAGAAGCTACGAAATCAATAATTCCGGATATACTGCAAAGATAATAATGATCGTTAAATTTGGCTCGATACTGTTTGTCTTTTTTGTTTAAGGTATTTTTCGGCGATTTCTTTATCGCTGAAATGGATTTTCTTATTTCCGATTATCTGATATGTTTCGTGGCCTTTACCCGCAATAAGTACAATATCATCCCTCTCCGCTGCGGCGATAGCC
>JAEOSP010000461.1 GCA_016840305.1 Candidatus Hodarchaeota archaeon | reverse complement strand
TGCCAAGGGAAACAAAGCAGATAAGTCCGAGTATTGTCCAAAGCACAGAGCGAGGCCTCTCAATGGGATAGCCCTCTTTATAAAAATCCTGTGGCCATCTTTTTAGACCTTCAGAGACTGTTGAATCCTGTGGAAGACCACAAAAAGGGCAAAATCGATTATTTATCGTTATTTTCTTTCTACAATTTGGACAGAATCTGAATTTTGCCCCGCAAAAAACACAAAACTTAACATCTGGTGAGTTATCTTTTCCACAATGCATGCATGTAAATGTGTTTGAATTTGACATCTATAGTCCTCGATGAATTTTTCTAGATAGTAATTTGAAGCGTAGTTTAAATTAATTTGTTTTATGGAAAGAAACTAGCTTTTCCATACCTGAACCCAAAGAAAGAAAAACGCTTTTCTCTTTAAGATTTTGAATCCTCATAAGTTGTTGCTCACAATGGTTATTCGCATTAATGCTGCTGATAAAATCTGTAAGTTAAGTGTTAGGGATCTTCTTAAGAAGAACCCCTTTTCTCCTCAACCTTCTTTAACTCCTAAAACGAGAGGTCGGATGGCTAGTGGCCAAGAAATTCATACTACCTATCAGGATATGCGAAAACGAAATTTGAAAGAGGATTATATCACTGAAAAAACTGTTACCTATTCAACATTTGTCGATGGTTTTGATATTTCAATTGAAGGGCGGATAGATGGCTATTATCAGAAAAATGCGAAAGTAATTATAGAAGAAATTAAAGGTGTTCCTCGGCGATTAGATCTTGATGTTGTAGAAGAGGAGCCATTTTTTCAAAATTATGTTTATCAGGCTCAAGTTTATGCTTTTATTATCCATCGGACATTAACTATCCCCTTAGAGACTATTACTTGTTTCTTAGTCCTCATCGGTTCTGAAGATTCGTCTGTTCAACGTTTTAAAGTAAAAAGTGAAGATATGACCAAGTTTATTCATGACCGTATTAGATTAATTTTACTTGCGTGGCGAAACCAGCAAAATGTTAAGCAACAGAAAGCAAGCCTTGCTCAGAATTTGGTGTTCCCATTTAACGATATAAGAAAGTATCAGGATGAAATGATGGCTGATGTTCTGAACGCACTAGAAAATCAGAACCACCTTCTTGTCAACGCTCCCACAGGTATTGGTAAAACTATTTCTGCCTTATTTCCTGCTTTAAAATTCGCGCTGACAGATGCTAAGCGATTGTTTTTTGTTACATCAAAAACAACACAACAAAAGCTTATTGTAGAAACATTAAACTACTTTATTCAACAACCTGTAGATTTTTCTGCGGTCTTGCTCCAGGCAAAGGATAAAATTTGTTTGAATTATGAGACCTTCTGTCAAGAGGACTTCTGTATTTACCTTAGAAACTATACTCAAAAAAAGCTTGGTCCCTTTATTGCCCAATTGATGAAACAGAAAGTTGTTACCCCAGAAGCAGTCTTAAAAATCGCAAGAAAGGAAAAAATATGTCCTTTTGAGTTATCCCTAGACTTAACTTTGGCATGTGATATAGTTATTGGAGATTATAATTATGTTTTCCATCCCACTGTTTATCTCCAGCGGTTTTTTGATTCAAAATATGACGATAGTATTTGCATTATTGATGAAGCACACAATCTGTATGTTCGAGGCATAGAGTACTATTCTCCTTCTATCAGAAAAAAGCAAATCGATGATATATTAGTTGGGCTAGCTAAGTTACGATCTCAGAAAAGAAGAGCACCAGTCTTGGAGGACTTAAAGTATTTTCTTGAAGGATTGAACAGATATCTTGAAAACTTATCAAAGATTCGAAGGCCTGGTCGTGAAGGCAAATTTTTAGTTACAATTAAGAAGGATCCTTTCAAAAAATGGTGGCGTCAGTTCGACAAGGAGCTAATCCGGGCTTATTCTCGTTGGCAAAGAAGAGAGAACATAGTAACTAAAGATGATCCTATTTATGACTTTTATTATAAATTCAAAAGCTTTTATGAAGTACTTAAAATCAAAGGTGATAATTTTGCGCATTATTATAATGCGAGAGCTAAATCTCTTAATATTCTCTGTTTGGATCCTAGTCAAGAGCTTGGTCGGCGAATCAAGGGTTTTCATAGTTGTATAGCAATGAGTGCAACCCTTACTCCAATCAAATTTTTCGAAAAGATTATCGGTTTTGATCCTAAACGAACGAATAAACGATCTTACCCTTCGCCCTTCCCTAAGAAAAACAGAAAAATCTTAATCTTGCCTTGGGTGAATACAAAATATCAGGAAAGACCAAAACATTATGAATCTATCGCTAAATTAATTCAAGAGATTGTTTTTACTCGAAAAGGTAACTGGGCGGCTTTTTTCCCTTCTTTTGACTTTTTAAAAAACGTAAAGAACCATATTTCTTTGCCTAACAATAATATCATTATTCAGCAACAACGTATGAGTGAAGATCTACGTGCTAAAGTGCTTGAAAAACTTCAGCGCTTAGAGGAAAATATTTTAATTCTTGGTGTTCAAGGTGGAATCTTTTCTGAGGGAGTAGATTACCCAGGAGAGATATTAATTGGTGCAATAGTTATAGGTCCAGCTTTGCCAAAGTATTCTTTCGAACAAGATTTAATTAAAGAATATTATGGCGAAAAATATCGTAAAGGCTTTGAATATGCCTATCGAAATCCTGGAATGAACCGTGTGATTCAAGCTGCGGGTCGGGTCATCCGTACATCAACCGATAAAGGAGTCATCGTTTTAATTGGTGAACGTTTCGCCACACCTTATTACGCTTCAATCCTTCCCTCTGATTGGTATGAGTTAGATCCTCGAGAGCTTATTTCGGAAGAAGAAGAGTATTTAGCCACTATAAAAGAATTTTGGAGACGTGTGATAGAGAACTAGTTTTTTGAATTTGTTAGCGAAAAAATTTAGCTCAATAATAGTCTGTTCCTCAATTATTTTTTTCATAAGTAATTTTTGAGTAACGGCTCAAATTCAGTCGAATATAGTTGTGATAGGATCTTTAGAGTTTTTTTAGAAATTTCACTTTCGGAAACATTCTCTAATTTGTGAAGAAGAGTTGAACAGATCATTCGAGCCTTGATTTTTTCAACTGACCCTTCATTATCAAGAATAAGTGAACAAAACAATTTTTGATAAGTAGATTGTACACAGATTGCTAAATAAGTGTTAGT
>JAEOSP010000460.1 GCA_016840305.1 Candidatus Hodarchaeota archaeon | reverse complement strand
GATTTTTCGACTAGTTTTGTGAAAATAGTCATGGATTTTCTTATTACGGTTATTGGTCAATCGTTGCAGTTTTTTACCTGTTTTTATCCCTTGACGGTCATAAACCGATTGAATTCTAGCTCTTTCTTTGTTATAATATTGATTAATGGATTTCACAACCCCACCTTTAATAACAAACGTTTTTAAACCGTTGTTATTAACAGTAGTTATGGGGTTGCGTACCCCTAAATCAACGGCAATGATGTTATCTTTGTTCAAAAGTTTAGGACTAATCGCTTTCTGATAGACAATTTCTACCACATAACCTACCCCTTTAGGAATAATTCGTACTTCTCTCATGTCTGTTTTATCAAATAGCCTTGTTCTTAATTTCAAACCTACTTTTTTAGGAAATATAATGTTATTATCTTTTAATTTCACCTGCTGGTTGGTAAAAACCAGTAAGGACTCTCCATTCTTTGGCTTGTATTTAGGCATTCCTGGTTCAGCCTTGAATTTCGATTTATCCTTTTTCCACTCTTTGAAAGCATTAAAAAAACTTGTCCAGTTTCTATCAAGGATTCTCAATACCTGTTGAGCTGTTTGAGCTGATAATTGTCGATAGTTGTCAGAGGTTTTTAATGAATGATAAAGAGCATTATAACGGATCCTTTTTTCGTTTTTAAAGAATTCCTGACGGATTTGATAATTGCCTTCATTATAGAGGTTCTTTGATAGATGACATAACCATGAGATTTTCTTATGAGGTTTTATCCAGATTTGTTCTGTTCGCATTGAAGAGGTCACAATACTTTTTCCCTGAATTCTCTGGGTAATTCTGGGTACCGTTCGTTAAAACCCTTTCAGAGAGAGAGCTTTCTATAACAGATTATTATCTTTCTCTTAATGCCGTCTTCAATACGGATGTTTTCTCTTCTCAATGCTTTTCTTCACTTGTGATAGCTGACACTCTCTCTTTCTTTCGTTTGTAACCCTAATTTACTTCATCTACTCATTTTTCTTTTATTTTTTTTATTGATTTCATGGATTTTTTCAATCTGCATTCACAACATTGAAAACTCTGCTTTTAATTTATCAACTAGAATTTGGTTATATCTAAAATATTGTACTAAAGCTAATAATTTTTTATTCACTTGTAATACAATTTTTAGACTAATAACTGCCCTGTTGGAAAGAATTAAAAAGATGAAATAAACAATTCTAGCTAGAAGATGTTCAAGTTGGGAACACGGAATAAATGGCAACATACAATAGGTTTTGTTTTCATTGTATTGATGGCTATATCTTTTTTTAACTTAGTAGGAAATGGTCCGTTAAACACGCCATCACAACAAATAAAAGCAAATGCGGGTAGTTTTCCTTTGAATATTGGGATATCATATGGTACTCGTCTTCTTCATACGAGTAGAGACATTATGATGGGTGAAGTTGCATCTCCCTCTTTAATTTCAGTGATTCCTCTAAATCAATATAGTTCCCGAATGTTTACAGGACTTTCCTTTGAATTTAAGCATATTACTGATTTTGCATTAATGACTCTTGGTTCATTGACTATTCAACTATACAAATCACTTCAATCAAAGGAACAAAAGGAATGGGCAAAAAATCGTTTATTAATCAGAACGGAAATTAACTTCAATCCTGGAATATCACTTCGAGGATTATCTAGAATCACAGGACTTGCAATTGGATCTACTCAGTATTGGTTGAGGATCTTAGAACAAAACGATGAAATTGATATCTTTGCTTTTGGTCGATCAAAACATTACTTCATTCGTGAACAGCAACTCTCATCAGAAGAAAAATTGTTGTTTGCATTGAAGCAGAACAAGAGAATTCTCGAAATTTTGCAATCCTTACATGAAAACCCTGAAATACAAACTCAAAAGGATTTATGTACTAAACTTGGGTACAATAAGTCTCTATTATCATATTATGTGAAGATATTGAAAAATCATCATATCATCGACTCTGAATTAAAAAATCTGTCGATTTCTGAAGAATATCAATTATTCCTTAACTAAGTCTTAAGCAATTTGAAAAACAAAGGCGTTTCCTTTTTTTCCTACCCGTTTAAGGATCCCTAATTGACACAATGAATAGGTAATTTTCCCAGGAAGCTGGTAATTTCTGCGTGTTATATTCTTAAATGTCAATTTATGTGCAAGATCTTGATTTGTGAATTGATCGGGTAAATCTGAAGGGAGTATTTTCAAAAAATCGACCTTTGACCTAATTTTGTATGTTTCAACAATTTCAATCAAATCACGTTTTTTTGTTTCATATCTCCTTCTATGACTTCTCCTTGTGTATCCCACAAACTCTTTTGTGATATGCTCATTAACTAGTAAAACATCAAACTCAAGTCTTTTTTGATAAAGAATTTTAAAATGGACCAACTGATCGAAAAGATGCAATATTGATGAGTTGAAATTGCGATATGAAACAGACAAACGTTCATCTACTCGCATACGTGATGTTTTTTGCTTATAAAGTATAGGGTGAACGATCCTAATAATATAGTTTGTCGAATCTAGCAAAAATTGAATCTTTTTTGAGAAACGGCCTCCGAAACTAGCTCTTTGAATTTCATAAATTATTCCACGTTCTTCATTCAATACATCTATTCTAAATTTCTTATTATTTACTTGGATTATGGATTCAAACTTGATGTTTTTACTTGTACAATAGGGTAATTTTAGTTTATGGTGGAGTATGGTTTCATTTCCCTTCGGAATACTGTCTATCACATTTGACAAATAAATCATCTATCAGATAAGTTTGAATAGTAGCTTTTTATTGGTTTAGTGATTCCATATGCTTCTTCAATGCATCTCCAAGAGCCTCATGCATGGATTTTGAGAACTTAACGAAAACGTTGAAATAGTGAAGATTCTCTTCAAAGAAAT
>JAEOSP010000459.1 GCA_016840305.1 Candidatus Hodarchaeota archaeon | reverse complement strand
TTTCTTTTTGTTCTGCTGTTCCAAATCTTAGTATAGGAATAGCAGATAGCGTACAGCTTGCTCCAAACCCCATTGTTAAAGCTGGAGAAACCGCTGATATTTCTTCGCCGGCAAGCATTTGATACATTAATGATTTTCCTCCACCTCCATATTCTTGAGGTATCATTAATCCTGCTAAACCTTCTGAACCAATTTTACCCATAAACTCACGCCATTTTACTTCTGGCCATGGAGCGTTAGTTTCTATGTCATTGGCTATTGGTGTAATCACATCTTCAACAAATTGTCTCGCTTTTTCTCTGAAATCCAGTTCGTCTTTGGTGTACAGTAATTCTTCATCATTGATGATTGTCAAACCATCTTCTCCGCAAAATAAGTTGTATTGGTCAAATAGTTGAAATACTTTTTCCTAGTCTTAATTCTTACGGAGATTTATACTAATTACAATGTAAATATAAACCGCAATTCGGTGTAAAATGATTTGTCATTGATTTTCATTATTACGAATATACGGTGAAGAGAATTATGCAATTCTGGAAAAAATCTTACGATGAAGGGATTACGGATTTAGATCCATCTTTATGGGAAACAACACTTACAAAAGCAATTCGACCAACATTTGAGGATTTTGGTGGTAATTTAGCTCTTGTGTTCATGGGAATCGAAGTCACCTTCAGTGATTTGGATCACTACTCAAATAAATTTGCTCATATGCTAGTAGAAATGGGGTTAAAGAAAGGTGATGTAGTAGGTCTAAATATGGCCAATATGCCACAGTTTATAATTGCTCTATTAGGTGTTTTAAAAGTTGGTTGCGTTGTGACAGGTATTAGCGTTTTAATGTCAGAGGACCAAATACTGTATCAATTAAAGGATTCAGGTGCTAAAGCATTAGTAACGTTGGATGCGGTATTTGCTGCTAGAATAGTAAATATTGCTCCAAAATTACCCGACCTAAAGCTCATTGTGACAACAAATGTTGGGGATTTTCTTCCAAAGATAAAACAGATACTTGGCAAATTACTCAAGAAAATACCTACTGGTAAAATAACTCCATTAGAAGGAAAAGAAATGGTCGATATGTGGAAAGTAATTCATTCCGACTACTCTTCATCGTTACCAGACGTTTATATGGAACCAGATGATCTAGCTTTTGTTCTCTACACTGGTGGAACTACAGGCCCACCTAAAGGTGCAATGTTGACACACCGTAACTTCGTAGCTGATATGATTCTAGTGCAAACTTGGTTAAATTGGACCAGGGGTACTGGAACTGCATTATCTGGCTTTCCTTTCTTCCACGTTGCGGGTTTGACATTTCTAATGAATTGTCTTTACCTAGGATGGCCCCAGCTATTAGTGCCTAATCCTCGTGATACCGATCTTATCTGTGATTTAATCAAGAAATATCAACCTACAGCACTTGTAAACGTTCCTTCGCTGTATCAAATGTTAATTAAGAATTCTAAATTCAAAAATTTGGATCATTCAAAACTTGATACTTGTATATCCTCTGCAGCACCTTTTCCAGTTGAAACACAAAAAGAATTGGAAAGTGTTGTTGGCAAAGGCAAGCTCCTTGAAGTCTATGGAATGACTGAATGCTCACCATTAACAACAATGAATCCTTATCGTGGCACTAAGAAATTAGGATCGATAGGTCTTCCATTAATGAACACAGATATTAAACTCATTGATCCAGAATCTGGTAAGGAGGTTCCCCTTGGTGAACCTGGAGAGATTCACGTAAAAGGCCCTCAAGTAATGAAAGGATATTTGAACAAACCTGAAGAAACAAAAACTACTATTGGAGAAGACGGGTATCTTCGAACCGGTGATGTTGCTGTTTTTGATGAAGATGGATATCTTAAAGTTGTTGATAGAACGAAAGATATGCTGATTGTTGGAGGATTTAAGGTATTCTCAAGTAAAGTTGAGGATATTATTGCCAAACATCCAGCAGTGGAGACAGTAGCAATTGTCGGTACTCCTAATCCTGATCGACCTGGTTCGGAACTAGTCAAAGGTTATTTTGTCATTTCATCTGACGCAGAATATGAAAATGAGGAAAAATTCAAGAGTAGTCTCACGGAATGGATGAAAGATAAATTAGCGCCATATGAAGTACCTAAGATTATAGAGCTAAGAGAGGAACTTCCTTTGACTCTTGTAGGTAAGGTTGATAAAAAACTACTCCGTAAAAAGGAATAACCTTCCTCTCCTTCCTTTTTTTACGTCATTTTCATTTAATTTACCAATATTTAATACTCGTTGTTTTTTGTATCGTGGTTGATGTGTAAATTGAAAAAAAACCAATTAGTTGTAAGTTTTTCCCTTTTCCTTATTCTAGTGGCATTAGTTCTTTTTAACAACCTGGAAAAAATACTTTATGATCCATTGATAACTCCAGAAGAATGGCTTAATACCCAACCTTGGATAGAACTTAGAATATTAACAATGAACTTAATTTTAGTTCAACCAACGTCAACACTGTTTGTATTTTTACTCGGAATCTTATCAATAGGAATTGGGGTATCTATTTATCGTGGGAACAAAAATCTGAATTCACATGAATGGTGGGGAGTTGCTTTAATCTTATGGGGATTAGGAGCCCTATTCGCAGGAACAAGCTATCAAGCATTTAGTTATGAAATTAAGTGTATAGGAAGGGAATTTTGTCTCTGGACTAGCTGGTGGGAGGTTTTTTACATGGTACTCTCCGTTGGCAGTGTAAATGCAATGATGACTGCTCAAGCATACTCTTGTATTTCAAATAATAATAGAAATTACTTATTTTACTATGCGTTTGGAAATGTGTTTGTTTATACCTGTCTCGTTTTGATAGGGAGTATCATACCAGTTCAGTTTCTGATATCTTTTGAGCTAATGGTTGCCTTTATTGCACCTAGTATTCTATTTTTCCTTGTTTTAAACTACTGGAGATACAGAAAAAACCTTCAATCAGCTGATAATAAGATGGATAGAGCATTAATAGTCATATGGATTTCTCTAGGTTTCATTATGGCATTATACTATCTTTATCTGATCTTAGATATTACTAGTATACTGTGGGAACAAGGAATATGGTTTTCAGAAAATGATGTCCTACATATTGGTTTGATATGTTGGATGATTTACATTCGGCGTACTATCGTCAGATATGTTGGAGATTATGTTTAAACTGCTTAACGATTATGTAATTTGTAATACTCTTCGACCATTTTATCAATATTTACAATAGATCCACGAGTTGGGCCTTCTAGGAGTGGTTCAGTAGAAAATCTCTCTGGAAGAGTATCATCCTGTTTCGTTAAGCCAAATTTTAAATTTAGTTTGTATTCTCTTTCTATGGATTCATCAAGTATTTTTTTCAGATATTCAGGGGTGTATATTATCCCTGTACCATAAGTTAACAAATTGGATGCATTCTCCAAATTTAGAATATCCATGCATAAACCGATGTTTTTACACATCGTCATACTATCAGTAAGGAGTGCGATTTTCTCAGAGTAGGTAACTAATGCTGCTTTACCCTCCTCTGAAAGTCTATCAGCAGCTTTTTCTGTACCAAATCTCTTCTTTGCTTCATCCCACCTCTCTGTAAGCTCGAAAAAAGGTTCAGCTCTTAGGTGATCTCCCCCTCGAGAAGCAATAGCATATGTTAAACCATACGCTTTCAATCCACGAGGATCACCACAAATGATATCTAATCCTTTCACCTGCATGACCAGTTTTCTTACTTCATCACTGAATTTTTGCGAAAATTTTGTTGCTCCTTCAGCAAATTCATTACCAATGCCTTTACGGAACGTTATCATTTCAACAATTTCTCTAATCTTATTGATTTCACCCCAAGAAATTTCTATCCCCCCAACCTCTTCAGGTTTAATCAATCCTTTTTCTTGACACTCCATCAACCATCCAATCAATTCACAAGTCGATAGAGAGTCTAAACCTACTTGATTTAGAAAGTAATTCATTTCTAGAGCGAATTCTAAGTCTGAGGCTCCAATACGTGATGTAAATCCGCATAATGTTTCGTATTCAGGGCCTTCTGCTTCATAATTACCACAAACATAATATCTTGAACAGTGGAGATTACAATTGAAACATCCTTTGCTTTTTACCTTGAAGTTCTCTGCAAGTCGTTCTCCAGAAATCTTATCAAGATAACTACAAACTCCTTTTTGGAAATGATTTGTGGGAAGAATTCCTAAACCACTCAAATCAGTCATAAGCATTGTGGTACCGAGAGTATGACGTTTTAAATATTCATTATGGTCTAGAATCTCTGTTTGAATCTTGTTTACCTCTGTTATAAATGCAAGTGGTTCTGCTACCTCTAAAGAGCGGTGTCCGAGGACAGCTACAGCTTTTAGATTCTTTGAACCCATTACAGCTCCCATTCCAGTTCTTCCACAAGCCCTATTTCCACTTGAGATAACAGAGGAGTATAATACCATATTCTCTCCTGCAGAACCAATAGCAGCTACCTGAATTGAATAATCTCTCGCCTTTTTCCGAATCTTGTGCGTTGTATCCACAACAAATTTTCCCCTAAGTTCAGGACACTCAATGAATTCAACCCCAGAGTTAGTAATCATTATGTAAAGAAGTTCACTTGCTTTGCCAGTTATTATAATTTGATCAAAGCCCGTTAATTTCATTTCTGCACTAAACTGCCCCCCCGCAGCAGAATCACCTAATATTCCAGTTAAAGGAGATTTAGCAGAGATCGTGAAATAAGCAGATGCTGGTAAAAACGACCCTGTTAATGGGCCAATACCAAAAATCAATACATTTTCAGGTGCAAGTGGATCACAACCAGGATTTAATTCCTCAAATAACCTCTTAGAATTTGCAGCCCTACCTCCTATCACATTTTTAATCCAACTCTTCTTCAGGTTTTCGATTTTGTACCTTCTTTCAGTTAGATCAACTCTTAATATTCTTCCTCCGTAACCATACTCCAACATTTTCACTTCCTCCATTTGTTCCTAACATCTCTCCCTAGTATCTCAATATACTCCTTTTTTTTCTCACTAGAATTCAAATTCTTTACTTTATCTTTGAAATTGGCTAAGGAAGGTTCTTTTGAATCATGAATATAAGAAAGTACTCCTTCAGTGCAAGCTTCAACACATTTCGGAGTACCTCCACACAGATCACAGACATAAACGAACTTATTGAAAATTTTAATTGCTCCTATAGGGCAGTTTCTTTCACATTTCCCACAAAGCGTACATAATGTAGGAGAGATTATCACCTGTCCATGTTTTCCTAATGACATAGCATTTGAAGGACAATCCATACAATATCTTTCTTTACATTGAAGACAAAGAATAGGGCCGTCAATTCCAGTCTGGAACAAACTAACAACATTTATTCTAGCCATATTTCGGTTGACTCTTCCTGTATGGAACATTGTACAGGTTGTTTCACACATCCTACAACCCGTACATTTGCTAATGTCAACTTGAATCATCATCAATCAGTTCCAAACGATATTGAACAAGACCTTCAGGATCAGGGCACGAAAAATGCTTGACTCTTTTCACCCAGTGTTGATCATCTAGCTTTTCTCTTTCAGCAAAGATGGGGAAAATGGGCATCATACTTTGTAATGCCCAAATACAAATGTGTTTCCCCTCAGGAATTGTTAGTTTCGATCCTTCAACGAAAAAGTAATCACCCACAAGCATAGGCAAATTACAATGGCCGTTAATCTGTTCAACAGTCACTTTAATTTTTGACATCTTACAAACCCATTTATTAATACTTATTTTCAGCCTGTTTCAGTTAATCTTGGAGTATTCGCTCTGGCTGTATTCTAGATCAGCTCTGAGAGAAATTTCGTATATTCAATCATAATTGCTTTTCCTTGTTTCTTCTTTATATTCGGACTAATATGTTCGAATCCTTCAAATTCAACAAATTTAGCATTTTTCAACCTTGGAGCTAGATCTTTTGCCAGTTCAATAGGGGTAACTCTATCTTGAGTACCGCTAAGTAACAATACAGGCTTATTTCCTATTGAATTTATGCAAGAAGAATAAAAATCAATTTCTTTTTCTGCATCTTGGGCCCAGTATCTGAAAAGGAGATCAAGTGACCGAATAGGTGTTCCCTCGAGGAGTGGAAAAGTCCGTCGTTCCAGAAACCAACTAATAATTCTTTCTTTCAGATTTAATTCAGAATATGTTTTTTGGAATATTGCAGGGGTATATATCTCTCGAATCACTCGTTTATAATTCATTGAATTAATTCTTTCAGATGATATATCATCCAATGTCTTCAGCCCTTCTAGCCGTTCAGAGAAAATACTTTGTTCTTCCTCAAGCTTTGGACCTAGAAGATTAACTATGCCATATCCAGCAAGACTAACGACTCTATCTGGGTATAAACCAGTAAAAACTTGACCTACTAAGGATCCTTTACTCACACCAAACAGATGAGCTTTTTCTATATTCAGAAAATCAATTAATCCTAAAAGTTCATCTGCTAGGCCTTGGAGGGAAAATTGCTCATTTCTTGATGAGGATCTACCGATTCCTTGATAATCATATAGCAAATGGGAATATATATCATCGGTTAACTCACGAAATGCTGGTACATATGTTGCCAACCATTGTCGTTGATTAAAAATCGAACCATTTAGAAAGATAACAGGTGGTGTGCTTTCATCGCGCTTCTCGTACAGATAATCTATCTCAATATCTCCTTTAATTTTAGCTAATGGCATTTACTCACCTTTTGCAGTTATCAGGTATAAATAATCTTATCATTTTTGATGATTGCGTCACCCAAATGAATTAAAATATAAACTACCTCTTTAATGAAATAAGCAAGAAGATTTGTCTTCAATTTGCATTCCAGTAATTTATGCTTCTTTGCAATTGCATATTTTACGATTCACAGGTATCTCACAATTAACATGGGTGATTATTGATGGTAGTGATAAGCCAAATATGGGTACAACATCTACAATGTACCCAAATAATCGGTCATTGTCACTTACGAGCAGGAAGTGCTCTCGATCCAGATCTAGCCGCAAATCTCTACTCAGCGATGATAATTGTACTTGCAGATGTGGAACAAGAATTTCAATATACAATGTCTGGAGTATATGGATATAGAATTCCTGATTTAGAAGGAATTGGTTTATTTACAGTTGCAGATAAGTATTATAGAATTTTCTTTCTTTGTGAGGGGTTGTACAAAAAAGGGATTCCCTATTTAGCAGGAAAGAAAATATCGAAGCAAATAGAGAAATTATTTGCACAATTAAGCAAAAAAACGGACTCAGTTTCATGTAAATTAACACATCGATTAGAATCGGGGTCATATTGGTTTGACTTACTGTGTTCTTTAGGATTCGGGGGGGAAATTGAAGTTGACACAATTAGTGAAATTTATCCTCTATATAATGTAGCCATTCACACAAAATCTCATTTGTCATCAGACAGTCTCAATATATTTAGATTAGAATCATCGATTCTTGGATCTCTTGGTTATGGGTTTAAAGATCGAGACGAAATGGTTGAAACAAAAATAGAAGGAATTTTCAGGGAACCGCAAAGAAGCTTTGAAGTATATAGCACATTATTTAAACAAATTCGTGAAATTTCACCGACTTTTGAGCCCAATACGTTAATATTGACATATCATCCAACAAATAGTCCAAGAACCGCTAATGCTCTGGTAGCTATTCTCTCACTTAATGCAGAAACCCTCAATATTCGATATTGCATACCTGTCACTCCAGGATTTGGAATAGATGGAACAGCTACCAATACCTTTCTGAGAACCTTGTATCTAGAATCTTTAGAACTAATAGGGTAAATCTTATGAAAAAGGAAGGTAATATAATCAAATTTTCATTTGTTCAACCGTGTTATTTTTTAATTTCTAGGATTGTGGCTTCTTATTGTCTTTTTCACTCTCGGATATTGGAAGGGAAAGAAGAATCCTACTGATCCATATTACGAAGGGGATCATGATCAAGGCGGCAAGAAACAGAAAGATGATCCCAATATATAAACTGGAGAAAATGACTTTAAAAATTGCTACATAGAAATTCCCGTATAACTCGGGTCTAATGAAATTGGGTTCGTAGTTGAACCACGGTCTGATGAACCATGCCATTTGTGTTCCAATAAAGGCTAAGGTTCCTAAAGCGACCGTTACTGGTATTAAATCCTTCAATGTAAGGATTCTTTCTCTTCGTTGGTTTAGAAATTGGACTCCTTCCACCATAAAAACTGTAGAAATCAGACCTCCAAGTCCATAGATGATTAAGTTTAAGAGAACCATGAAAAAATAGGAATCCGTACCCCTTGGTGTTGTAATCATAAAAAATAGATTCACTGGGACGAATGCGAGAAGGATTGTTGTATATATTGAGAAACTAGAAAGAAATAAAGATGTTAGTTGTAAAAAACTGTTTCTTCCTCCTATTGCTAAATTGACAATATAGTAACTTGGAAGAACAACAACTAATGAGATTAAAAAGAGTATGGGAACTTTCAAGGATGAAAAAACGACTTTTAATGGTTCCCACGACCATACTCCCATCGTTGCTCCATAGAGAGCTCCAAAAACCGCGATTGAAATCGTTGCATCGCGGATAATTGTTGTTATGCCTTTCTCCTTTGTTAGTATGTCATAGAATTCCTCTTTGTTTCTGAGTATTCTCTCAAATAAAAGCAAGTTAACCATTCTAGCTCATTCCATTCTAAATAAAGTAAAACGTTTTTCAAGATATATTTTGATTCTATTTATCTCTACCACTACTATAAAAAGTTTTATTCTTATGATAAACGAGAGCGATTGAGTCGTGTTCCTCAGGGCTAGATCTCTCTCTTTAGAGGCCTCATTATTTTACTAGTTGCTATTACTCTAGTCGTGTCTAACTCGAGTGATTTTGCAACATTCAATTGTATGTTGAATCCAGTGCATTGTTATATAAAAAAAGTTGATATTGCACCATACGATAATCTGGGAGTCTCACTTCGTTTCCCATTCATCTCTCAACAAGGAAAAGATGATTTCATCAGAAAAAATTTTATTAAACCAATATTTTTGTCGTAAGATACCTTCTTGTACAAAACCTAATCGAATTAACACATTTTTCGATCTTTCGTTCTCGATATTGGTAGTAGCTTCTATTCGATTTAGATTCATTTCTTCAAATCCATATCTTATGAAAACATTGAGTGCTTCAGTCATAAAACCTCTTCCCCAGTATTCTTGTGATAGATCATAGCCAATTTCAGCACAGCGATCATTTTTGTTCCAATTCACGAAGCACACTGTTCCAATTAATTGCCGTGTTGATTTCAGCTCAATTCCTTCTTTGAATTTTCTATTATCATTTTTTCCTGTGTATTGGTCTAAAAATGCTTTAGTATCATCTAAAGAATTTAGGGATATTAACGTGAAGCGTGCAATATCTTCTGTATTATAATGATTGAAGAGAAAATCTATGTCTTTCTTATTCAAAGGTCTTATAATCAAACGTTTCGTCTTAAGAGTCGGAATTGCTATCATTTTCAATCCTTCGTGATATTAAATCCTGTAAAATTGAGCTTGTTTCTAATTACAGAAATTCTTTATTTTTCAGATGAAGTTTTCCCTTACGAAATTTCAGAGATAGACCATATAGGCTATTTTTTGATGAAAGCTCTTTAATTTTGTGAAATCACCTGAAACAAAACCATTATTAATGCCATCAATGGGAATTTCTGACCAATCCTAAAAATGTTGATGGTTATGAGTAAAGGTGTTAATTTGTTTACAACACTATTAACCAATATTTAACCCGAGCAAATACAGCTAGAACATTGACTCTCTGGGAAATTACGAATGGGAATTAGATATCTCTTAATATTAAATAATAAGCGAGGAAAATTCCAATTTTAATTTAATCATGATTAATGCCCAGATCACACTTAATACAAATGCCAGTAGAGGAAAATAAAATAGTGAAATTAAAGAAAGATTATAGTCTTAGAAATTTATCTTCAAAATTAATCCTCGGTAAAGTGAATGAAGAGAAGGGTGGTCATTATGCCTTCAAAAAAGAAGGAATCACCCTTCGCTTTCACCGTATTATCGCAAATCAGATTGTAAAAGTCTTTCATCCTTTTTCCTTGATAACCCCCAATCGAGTAACCTGGTTTGGATTTTTTCTAACGATTTTCAGTGCTATAATCATAGTAATTGCAGGAAATAATACCGTTTGGCTGGTACTAGCTAGTATTCTCTATTGGCTTTCAGCAATCATGGATTGTGTGGATGGACAACTTGCACGAAAAAGAGATAGTTGTAGTAAGACAGGTGAATGGTTAGATTATGTCCTAGAAGCAAAAGGCATATTCTTGTGGATAGCAATTGGTTTTAACATTTCTTTAACTAAAACAGAAATACTCGGTTTAGATATTTGGTTTTTAATTTCCATTGCACTTGGATTTCTAGGTTTCCTGTCAGTCATGTCTATTTATTCTAGCTGGCTATTTGAGGAAACACAACCAATTTCTCATGATCATGTATATATTGTTATATTCATGATGATTTTTCATCTTTTCGAGCTGGGCTTACTTATTTTCGATATAGGTATTATATTCGTTGTTATTTATACCTTGATTGAGAAAACATTTCTTATACAACATGAAGAATATGAATCTTAAAAGATCCAATTTACAAAAAACTTGATTTTATTCAAGTTACTAATTGCCATACTAAGAAACTATTTTTATTGATCAAGTCTTTTTAGTCATACATAAAATCTCTGATAAAAAGAATATAATGGGAATAAAATGAGTGTTAACGCTGCAGGAAGAAAACTACCTTCACAATTATATAGAAAGAAGTATCTCCCGTATGCAGGGGCTTTTTCTACCCCTCCCAGTGGAAGACGAGTAGGAAGGAATTACCGATCACAAGTAATTACCCCAAAAACTCAGCGGATTTTCGATAATCTCGAGAAAGTCCTTTCCAAAATCCCGATTCGAGATGGAATGACTCTTGGATTCAACCATAATCTTCGATATGGAGATCTAGTTATCTGTATGGTAATGGATACAATAGCCAGTATGGGGATAAAAAATCTCACTCTAGCCTCAACCGCCCTATTTCCAAATCATGAACCGTTAATTGAACATATTCATTCAGGAGTTATTCGTGAAATTAGTGGCTCAATGAATGGGCCCATTGGTAAGGCTGTATCTACAGGAGAGGTCAATATTCATTCCAGTCTTCGCTCTCACGGTGGCCGTGCTCGTGCTGTTGAGTGTGATGACTTACATCTTGATATTTCATTTGTTGCCTCGCCCGCGGTTGACCATATGGGGAATATGAATGGTTGTCAAGGTCCTTCGGCCTTTGGAGCAAATGGATTTGCCAATGAAACCGATTCTATTTATGCTGATAATGTAGTATTAGTAACTGATAACTTAACAGAAGAACCAGTTGTACCAGTCAGTATTCGTGGTTCAAATGTCGACTACATTGTTACTGTTGATAAAATAGGGGATCCTAATAAAATAGTTGCTGGTAGTTTGGGTCGAAATGTAACTGAATCGCATCATGCAATTGCAGAAGAGGTTATTGCAGTAGCACAGGCTGC
Organism: Candidatus Hodarchaeota archaeon; assembly: GCA_016840305.1. The sequence goes on along the minus strand of JAEOSP010000459.1, from coordinate 10,921 downwards.
TGGCTATATCAAAGAGGGATTTTCATATCAAGCTGGAGCTGGAGGAGTATCATTAGCAACAACTCATTATTTAGAAGAGCTTATGACTGAAAGAAATCTCAAAGGTAGTTTTATTCACGGGGGTACAACGGAAGCAGCTGTTGAATTATTAGAAGCAGGTCTTTTTCAGAAGATTTACGACGGACAGTCTTTTGATTTAGCAGCAGTTAGGTCTTTAAAAGAAAATCCACTACATATTGAAAGTTCTGCTCAATATTCCTACAATATTCATACCCCAGGAGGTCCACTGGCTAATTATGTTGATGTAGTTGCATTAGGAGCCACAGAAGTTGACCTCAATTTCAACGTGAATGTCAATACGCATTCTGACGGGCTCTTACTTCATGGAATTGGTGGTCACACTGATGCTGCAGCTGCTCAGTTAACAATAATCACTTGTCCAATTGCACGAAAGGTTCCAATTATCAGAGATGATGTAACTACTATTTCGACACCAGGGGAAATGATTGATGTGATAATAACAAATGCTGGCATTGCTATTAACCCAAGAAGGAAAGATCTCAAGAAAAAACTTCTTAAAACTGATATTAATGTAGTTGATATTACAGAATTACGAGATTTAGCTTATAGTGAAGCTCCCCTCCTCAAACCTGATTTTACAGATGAAATCTGTACTGCAGTGGAATACCGTGATGGGACATTACTCGATGTTATTTATCGTGTAGATCAATGAGAAGTAGTTTGAGTTGAATATGCAAAAAAGCAAATTAATCATTATCGCCTGTGTTTTTATTATTTTCAATTTTAGTACAATGACCTTTAGTTACCCCTCATTATATTCCAGTAATCAATCAGATGGGCTACAAATCACATATCCCAATGGTGGTGAGGTTCTTTCTGGTAATATTGACATTTTGTGGACTCTTGAACCTCCATTTGCATCAAATGTTTCTGGGTATAATATTTACTATTCTCCAAATGGAGGACAGGATTGGATTCAACTCGGATTTTCTTATCCAGGAACAAGCTATACTTGGAACACTGATCTTTTTGAAGATGGGTCAAACTATCTTCTGAAAATTATTGCTTTTAGCAAAGAATGGTTTGATAAGGAAGCAATCTCAGCGAGTACTTTTACAATTAATAATAGCAGGTTTAACTTATTTGGAATTTTTAGCGGGGAAAACGCTATTTTTATTGGCTTATTGGTGGTAATGTTAGCTATTGGAACACCAGGATTAGGTTTGTATTATTACTATACAAAAAGAAACCGACAATCAAGTTTTAAAAGTTTTTTTCAACTTGATCGGCCAACTTTCCTGAAAGAAATAAGCCAGAAGCTTATAATCGGAATAGATAATATTCAATCAGGATTTATTGAAGAACCACTCGAGCTTCCATCAATGGAGATTGATGCAATTATCGAACCTAATTCAATGATAGAATATTTTCCTGCTGATTTCCAGTATGATTTACGATCAGAAATCAAAGGAAGAACGATATTAACCTTAATTGAAATTGCTTATCAAAATCCTAGTGATACTAACCCAGCTAAAATAGCTAAGAGTTTGGATATACCACCATCCACTCTATCAAAAGAAATTAAGAAGCTGAAAGACTTAGATTATCTTCAAACCCATATATCTAAACAAGTGGTAGAGGATGCGAGGTTTAGAAACTTTGAAATTACAACTAAAGGGTTCCACTTCTTATCTTTACTGAATACAGCTTTGAAAGTAACAATTAATCGTGTTAAAATGAATGGACGTATCTAACACTTATCGAAAACTATTGCTACGCGGTAATACCCGTCATAGAAACTAGTTCCTGTTTGGAAATTACATTCTACCTTTTTTAAATACGATATTTCTTTCAAATATGAGTATATTATAAGTCAATTTAGAAGTTTTATACCTAAATCTGTCTTAAAAGGCGGTTAATGTTTATAATTAAGAATTGAGGAAGTTAAATTGAAAACAAACAAAAATTATAAAGAAAATAGTATAGTATTAGGCTTATTGATCTCTCTCTGTTTAATTACGTCTATATTAACAATTCTACCGACGACGGGTAGACCAAACTTACTTGAAACAAGTGAATTCATTCATAGTACTTACTTGGGTGGTTCAGAAAAAGATCTGATTAGAGATGGAGAAATAGATTCTGATGGTAACATCATAGTCACTGGACAGACATTATCTCCCGACTTTCCAGTCTTGAATGCCATTCAAGATACATTTGCTGGAGGCGATGACGATTTTCATACCATTGGAGGGGATGCTATCATATCTAAATTTGATTCTGATGGTCAGTTAATTTGGTCAACATATTTTGGAGGAACTGATCGTGATTCAGGTCAATCTATCGGTTTAGATTCAATGAATAATATTTATATTGTTGGGGTGACAAATTCCGCCGATTTTCCAGTCACTAATGACTCATCCGAATCAACTTACTTAGGTGGAGAGTATGATCTATTTATTATCAAGTTTGCTTCAAATGGGACATTGATTTATTCTAGCTACTTCGGAACAAATGGAAACGATTATTCAGAGGATTCTGAAATGGATAATTCTGGTAATTTAATAATCATCGGTTCTACTGCTGGTAGTAATCTTCCTGTTACGAGTGATGCATACCAATCATCCAAAAGAGGAAGCACTGATGGGTTCATTGCTCGAATAGCTGATGATTGCTCCACAATTCTTTACTGCACCTACTTCGGAGGAAGTATAGGAAGCGCGTTAGGATCGATTGATATTGATGATGAAGACAATATACTAGTAGATGGAGTTAACATGCGAGGAGATTTCCCTGTAACAGAGGATGCTTATAAGAGTTCAACAGAGGGTGAATATAGAGATTTTTTCATAGCAAAATTCAATTCTTCTGATGACTTGATTTACTGTTCATACTTCGGAGGATCTCATATGGATGATACTTTCGGTGTTTCATTGGATAACTCTGGTAATATGTACTTTTCTGGTAGAACTTGGTCTGATGACTATCCAACAAAGAATGCTTTTCAGAAGAGGGCTACGAATGATACTCCAGAAGGAACTATTGCTTCTATAAATGTAAATGGTCAACTGAAATTCTCAAGTTATGCAGGTGGTTCCGGATGGGACACACTTCATTTTGTGGAAGTTGATTCATATGATAATGTGCTTACTGCAGGTATTGGTGGGCCTGATGGATTCCCAATTCGTAATGAAATTCAAACTAGCAACCAAGGATCTGTTGATTTGGTAATAATGATATTGTCTCCAACAGGCCAACCATTCTTTTGTTCATACTTCGGAGGTCTAGCTGAAGACAATCCTAGGAATTTGTTTGTATCCGATAATACAACTTTAATAGTTGGGGAAACTGAATCATATGATTTCCCTGTATCCATTGGTTCTTATCAACAAGAAAAAGGTGGAGAAGCGGATGGATATTTTTTACGTTTTAATTACATCAGTTATCTAGAAGCAAATGAAATTAATACTAGGCCATCTTACACATCAGGATTTTCCCTTGTAGCAATTGGACTAGGTTTTTTATGGTTATTTAGGAGCAGAAGGAAAAAATAAGTGAATGAAGGTTTTCCCCTTCATTTTTTTTGAGGTTTTTCTCAAATTCTTGTAGGATCTTTTTCACAATGCATTTCTATGATGGAATCAATAGATTGTCTTGTACGATTTTTTTGGTAGTTCATTAGCAACAATATAAAGCCCTATTAGTAATGTTAGTGTTACAATTGCTGATACTATCAATCCAATTCCACCTACCAACATTAACAAAAATGAAATATCAGCACTTGACATACCTGAGTTATACAGATTTGGACCTAGATATACACCACCTAAGAGGAATAGTTCAATACTTTGCCAAACGATAGAAAGTATAGAACCCACTATAACGGAAATAAAGCCTTTATTTGCAGTTCTGTTATAAAGTAGGAAGCATCCTGCTGCAATGAGTAGGGATGACCCTATTCCGACGAAATAATGAAAATTCTGCGTAAAAAAAGTGATAAATTCAACCAAAGAAATTCACCTAAACGATTTTTATGATGTAATATAATTCTCTGAGTGGTATATGTGATTATTTAAAAGCAAGTTTAGCGGTAGATTAAGTAATCGTAAATCTGTTTTAACACTTTTTATTAACATTTCTTCTATCCTATATGCAATTCATCTACTTTAAAGTTAAATAGGGTTTTTTACGTACGAATAACAAATTTACCTAGCTGATGTAAACCGGTGAAGAATTTCCGAAATCAAAGGTGTAAAGCTTAAATTCTCGATAACACACTTTGGATTATGCCGCAGATTTCAATTGATGCCATCAAGAAGACAAAAAAAATGATGGATTTAGGGCGGGGAGACGTTATATTTTACGATCTCAATGTATTAGAAGAATTGGGACTTGTCAATCTTGATTAATTACCATTCTCAATACGAGTATTACTGGAAAATGTGTTAAGAAGTTTTGATTCAAAAATAATTACGGTTGACGATGTTAATAACATCGCATCATGGCCTAATGAAATAGGAGAAACAATTCCTTATATGCCTGCACGGGTGGTACTGCAGGATCTAACTGGTGTACCATTAATTGTAGATATGGCTGCTATAAGACAAGCTGTTAGTGATTTAGGTGGAGATCCATCTACAATTAATCCTATGATACCTACTGATTTGGTTATTGACCATTCCGTACAGATTGATTATTTTGGTGTATCCGATTCTTATGAACAAAATCTTGTGAAAGAGTATCAACGGAATTCTGAAAGGTACAAATTAATCAAATGGGCACAAAATTCTTTTAAAAATACAAAAATTGTACCTACTGGTAGTGGTATATGCCACCAAGTCAATCTCGAGTATCTTGCATCAGTGGTCGATGTTCGTGAGATTAATGGTGAACAAACGGCTCTTGTTGATACTTGCGTTGGTACTGATAGTCATACACCAATGGTAAATGGAGTAAGTGTTATTGGTTGGGGTGTTGGAGGAATTGAGGCTGAAGCAGTTATGTTAGGTCAACCTTACTACTTACCTTTACCAGAAGTAATTGGAGTTAAGTTGACAGGTGAATTACCAGCAGGTACGACGGCTACTGATCTTGTACTAACTATTACGGAAAATTTACGAAAAAGGAACTTAGTAGGTAAATTTGTAGAGTACTTTGGGCCAGGGGTGGCCAGTTTGACTGTTCCAGATCGTGCAACGTTGAGTAACATGAGTCCTGAAATGGGAATTACTATTGGATTCTGGGCAATTGACCGACAAACACTAGATTATCTCATGCTTAGTGGAAGGGATTTGAAAAATATTGCTTTTATTGAAAATTATGCTAAAAAGCAGAAATTGTTCAGAACTTCTGAAACACCTGAACCTGAATTCTCTCAAGTTATTGAAGTAGATCTATCTACTGTAGAACCATCTGTTGCGGGGCCACTTAATCCCGAGGAGCAGGTAACATTACCTAACCTTCAACCACGACTCCAAAAATTCATGGATGATCATTTTACGAAAATTAAGAGAGATTCTGTAACGGTTGACATAAAACTCGATAATTATAGTTGGCCTCTATCCGATGGAGACCTTGTAATTGCAGCGATCACCTCCTGCACTAATACTTCTAATCCAAGTGTTATGGTTGGAGCAGGCTTGCTAGCAAAAAATGCTGTTAAACAGGGATTGAGAGTTAAACCTACAATAAAAACTAGCCTTGCTCCAGGGTCAAAAGTTGTTACTGATTATTTAGATGATTTAGGTGTAACTCCGTATTTAGAAGCTTTAGGTTTTCATACAGTTGGATATGGATGTACAACCTGTATTGGTAATAGTGGGCCCCTTCGTCCAGAAATTGAGGAAGCAATTAACAAACATGATCTATATGTAACCTCAGTTCTTAGTGGAAATCGCAATTACGGGGGAAGAATACATCAGTTAACCCGTGGTAATTTCTTAGCTTCTCCTATGCTAGTTGTAGCCTATGCTTTAGCATCAACAATGAATATTGATTTAACGAATGATCCCTTAGGATATACACCTAATGGTAAACCAGTCTATTTGAAGGATATTTGGCCTTCTATTGACGAAATCAATAAAGCAGTAAGTGAAGGGTTATCATCTGAGATTTATAGAAAGGAATATGCTGTTGCAGAGATAGGAGATCCGCAATGGCAAGCATTAGAAGCTCCTACAACAACATTATTTGATTGGGATCCGCAGAGCACCTATATTAGAAGCCCCCCATTTTTTAAGGAGCGCTATTTTTCCCTAAAGGAGCGAAAATTTAGTGATATCAAAGGGGCGCGTGTACTAGGGTTATTCCACGACAAGGTTAGCACTGATCACATTTCACCCGCTGGTGCGATTGCTAAAGAAAGCCCTGCAGGGAAATACCTTCAATCCAATGGAGTAAAATTGTCAGATTTCAACACTTATGGAGCTCGTAGAGGTAATCATGAGATCATGATGCGCGGAACTTTGGCGAATATTCGTGTTAGGAATCAATTAACTCCTGATAAAGAAGGTTGGTGGACGATATACCATCCCACAGGAGATTTGACAAGTTTTTACGATGCTGCAATGAAGTATAATGAGGAATCAATACCTACAATAATTCTTGGTTCTGCCCTTTACGGTGTTGGCAGTTCGAGAGATTGGGCTGCAAAAGGACCCGCATTACTAGGTGCAAAAGCTGTAATTGCCAAAAATTTTGAGCGAATTCATCGTAGTAATCTTGTTGGAATGGGAGTATTCCCCTTAGAATTCGAAGAAGGTCAAGGATGGAAAGAACTGGGAATAGATGGATCAGAATCTATTGATATTCTTGGTTTAGACAATGGACTTACTCCTAAACAGAAATTGAAGGTCATTGCTCATAAAAAAGACGGATCAAAAGTTGAATTTACAGTGATTTCTAGAATAGATGCTGAAATCGAAATTGAGTACTTTAAGCATGGTGGAATTTTACAATACCTCGTTGCTTCAGTAATCAACAATTAAAACATTCAATGGGGTTCCCCCATTTCTTTTTTTATTTTAGAATCCCCAGGCTCCTTTGTTGAGTAATCGTTTTATTTCCAGAATTTGACCTGAATGTGTGAAGCAATGGTTGAAGTGCAGGACAAATACTTTCATGTGGTTCTTATTTTGCCAATTAGGAGGAAAAACTGAATCATCTGGATATTCTTCAAGCCATTCATCTGTTTTACTACTTAAATTTTCAACGATTTTCCCAGTTACGATTTTAAATTGATTAAATACATCACTAATATCAAAAGGTTCAGGGAATTCTCCATCACTTTTGAAACTGAATGTAGAATAATAATCAGCTGGTAATAATTCAGGTTCTTTGAAAATTATCTGATTTACAACCTGTTCTTGGAATGTTAACACATGACCAACCATCCATCCAGCAGCAGGGGCAACTGGAGAGTGTTTATCTGATCGCCAACGAAGATCTTCATTGGTCATATCCTTGGTTACAAATTTCATTTGATTCTCGATTGCGTAGCAAAAAGTCCTAATAACATCTAAGGCTTGCATTTTACTCATCCAATTTGCGTTTAGATGAATGAAAAGAAAGTTTTTATTAATTTACTTGTAGTATAGTAAAAGACCACTCGGGGATTATGAAATGAATTCAAAGAATAAGAAGATTGTTCTTAGCATCCTTCCCTTCTTGCTCCTCCTCGGTAGTTTTGTTTTGATTAATGTTTTTTCAAACATTGATCCTCCTTCTTTAGATCGAAATTGGACTACTCGTCAATTAGTAATTGGTTTATTTGTATTTACAAGTCTTTCTTTTCTTCCAGGGCTTTTACAGTTATCTTTTCGTATTGAATTTCCATTTATTTCAGTAAATCTTTCACATCATACCCTTGAAAATCAGTACTCTCATGAAATGAAATTCAAAAGTCGTTCAATATGTACTGGATGTTTCGGAACATCCATTAGTATTTTATTAGGAAATACATTACTCTTATTATATTTTTTTAATGGTACTGAATTTTTCAGAATACAAATGTCTTTTTTTCTTTTTATCTTTGGTGTATTCTTAATTTTATTTACCTACAGCAGATATTTCATCATGTTATCACCGCTGATACGTGTTTCTCAACATTCGATGTTATTCTTGGGTCTCTCTCTGTTGGTGATTTCTAGCGACCTGTTTTACCAATCTGCCTTTTTTATGGTTTTTCTCCTACCTAGCTGGTTAGTATTCCTTATTACTAGAATTCAGCTCAGCAAAATTGAACATTTGTCCTAGTTCGACATAAATACAACTTTCAGAAGTCTCTGAAATAAGTAGAAGGAACCTTATTATTCCAAAGCATTATTGGATTAATGTTTAAGCATGGATTTTAATTTGGAAATAGCGCTTGGTTTGTGGTTTTTTGCTTTACTACTCGGTATTAAGCACTCTTTTGATGCTGATCATCTAGTTGCAGTAAGTGGATTTCTTTCAAATGCTTCCACCACAAAACGATCGACGACTTTGAGTGTTTCATGGGCTCTAGGACATATGGGAACGGCTTCAGTCTTAACGATTATACTATTCACGTTTAAAGAGACGCTTCTTAAAGAAATACTTAGTAGTATGGAATATTTAGTAGCATTCATGTTAATTGTAATTGCGGTATTGACTATTGCCTGGGAATACGATATTCTTCATTTCCATAAACACGGGCATAAACATGATGAAAAACCAGAACAATTAGAAGAACACTCACACGTTCATATTCATCTACCAAAATTAAATGAACACAGTTCGATGGTTGGAATTGGTTTTATTCACGGTATTGCAAGTAATGACGAATTATTACTTCTTTTTACGTTAACATTAGGAATTTCTGATCTATTTGGAATACTCATTGGTGTTTTCTTTTTTACGATTGGAGTTATTCTTGGTATGATTGTCTACGGTTGGATTATCAATATTCCAAATCAAAAATATGGTCAAAAACGAGTTTCCAGAGTAGTTAATACAACAATTGCATCTTTAACGTTTGCTTATGGTGTATATTTACTATTGGGGTTGGAAGGACTGAATATTATTGAAATTCTAGCTTCGATTTTTGAATAGTAGTGGAGAATACCTAAATAAAATACATTCTATTTCCGATATACGTCATTTAATAAGTTATTACAAGAGGTACTAAATTTGACTGCCTTTGAAATCACAGTTCTTTTTTTTGGTACGCTAGCAGGACTAGCTACACTTATAGGTATCTTGCTTATGCGTAGCAAGCAGAAATGGGCAATTGATAGATCTCAATATGTCAATTCATTTGCTGCAGGATTAATATTGGCTCTAGTTTTCTTCCATTTAATACCTGAAGCATCAGAATTATCAACAATCGCTTTTCCTGTGGTATTTCTTGGCTTTTTCACTTTTTATCTTTTGGAAAACTTTGTTGTCATACATTCTGGGAGTGAACTTCACTTTCACGAAAGTGATCCCTGTCTACAACACACCTCAGATACAAACGGAATTATGGCTTTTATTGGTTTAAGTCTGCATTCCTTAATCGATGGAATAATCATTGGTGTAGGGTTTGAACTTAGCAATGAAATCGGAATTTTAGCAGCTCTAGCTGTAATTGCTCATGAGGTACCTGAAGGGGTGACATCATTTGCATTGATAAATGAAACACTCCCTGATAAAGCGCTCGTCTTTTCAATGATAGTTGCTATTGCTACTCCTGTCGGTGCGCTATTTTCGCTTGTCTTCATTCAAACTATAGATGACAATATGATAGGTATGTTGCTTGCTTTAGCAGCTGGAACATTTATTTACGTTTCTGCTTCCGATTTGATACCTCAGACACATGGAATCCAGAATTTGAGAACTATGTTTTCTTTCTTGCTCGGAGCGTTATTGATTGTGCTAATCTCCTTTATTCCATAAAAAAATATAACTTTGATCTACTATCATCTTCTATCTTTTCGTTTTGCACTTATAGCTAAGATTACAACGATGATTATTTCTAGTGAGAAAATCACAGATGTTGTATTTTCTGATGTGTTGGAAGGATTTGTAGAAATAGGCAACCATTCGTTAAAATCATAATCGTACATCCATATATCGTTAAAATTTCTGTGATCTTCTGTACTTCCTCCAAATAGGATAGCTTTTTGATTAATAGAATCGTATACAAAAGCTGTACATGAACGAGGAGGGGGAGCTAAGTTTGTAATCATTTTCATCCAGCTATTCGATACATAATTATATATCCAAGTGTCATTCAAATCTACACTTAAGCTACTTCCACCAAAAACAATGGTTTGGCCATTTATTGAATCATAGGTCATTGTATGCCAATATCTGTCACAAGGGTGCTGTGAAGGAAACATTTCTCTCCATTCATTGCTTGAAGAATTATAAGTCCAAGTATCATCTCCATGTCCTCCAAACAGAATGCTTAATTGGTTAATAGTGTCATAAACAAATGTGTGTCCATACCTGGAAGTTGGATGATTTGTGTTTTGCTCCTCGTTCCATGTATTAGTTGAAAAATCATAAGTCCAAGTATCTGCATCTACTCCATATCCACTGAAAAGTATAATTTTTTGACTTAATAAGTCATAAGTCATAGCATGAGACATTCTTGGATTAGGAGCTATTGCTGACGGTAATTCTATCCAATTATTTGTTGTATAGTTATAGAACCAGAGGTCATTAAGAGGACTATCATTCCCATAACCACCAAAAAGAATTACCCCTTGAGAGCCGTATTCCATTTTGTGTGAGTGTCTAGCAGGAGGATTATTGTTTGGAACTAATTCAGTCCAAAGATTTTCTTGATAATCATAAATCCAAGTGTCTCCAAGTATATCATCATTTCCATAACCGCCAAAAAGTATAATTTTTTTGTTTATTGGATCATAAACCATATCATGCCCCCATCTCGGTG
>JAEOSP010000458.1 GCA_016840305.1 Candidatus Hodarchaeota archaeon | reverse complement strand
GGCAGGATAATGCTGCCTGCTTATAAAATTGACAAGATTGAGCTAATACAGCGGGTTGACCAAAATAGTCGAGATGGAATTGTTCTGCCCCGCCTTCAGTAGAAGCAGTTAATATTGAAGGAGTGAAGATTTCTGTAAAACCATTCTTGAAGAAGAATTCCCTAGTTCCGTTAGCGATCAGATTCTTTAATTCCATAACCGCTACAACTTCAGGATCACGTATAGATAACTCCCGATATGAAAAGACGGTATCAATATCCATCTTAGTCTTCTTTTTTGTGAGATCAATAGGAACCTTTGGAGCAGATTCTGCATGGAGGGTAACTGATATCGGTGATAGTTCTGCACCCAGTTTTGATCTTGGGTCTGCCTTAACAATACCTTTTATAGTGACAACTGATTCAAGATTTAATTTTTTACAGGTTTGCCATACCTCTGGTTCCACTTTTTTTTCATGCAATGTGACTTGACAAATGCCTTTAGGATCACGCACCGTTAGAAACATTAGTCGTCCTTTATCGCGAATTTGCTGGACCCACCCTCCGATAATGACTTCTTTACTATCATTTTTATCATTAACATCATGGGTGTTGTGAGTTCTCCATTCAGGATTTATTGCGTATAACATTATTAGATTCCTCTCAAGAATATCAAGTATGTCAACTATCTTTATAATCCTCCCTACTAAGATTTTCAATCAATAAAGAATAAAGGGTGAGTAACTATTTCTAATATCGGAGAAGGACAATCATGACTAAATTTGTCGGACAAACATAAATTGATTTGGGTTTTAAGCGTCACGATGGGATGAGTCACACATCCCCTATCCAGCAGGATAGAACAAGTAAACTTGAACTGCCCTTTAGGACTACTTGAAACAGTTCTTCACCTGATATAACCAACACCAACACGTCTCATTTTTAGGGGCCTTTTTTCTCTTGCCTTTGACGGGTAACTCGTCTAACGTAGTTACAAGTGAATCAGACCAAAGCAATGTGGAAATATTTTTCTCATCACCTCACTTTGAGATGAATAGCAGGGGAGGTTATTTAAGGTTATAACAGAGAGAGGTCGGTGAATACGAGATAAGAATCTTTGTAGGACAAAAATGATTATGCAACTATTTTTACACAATAAGCCGACCGAAGATGAGATTAATCCAAACCAAGAATTGGTCATAATTGGTAGTGGGCCAGCAGGACTAACTGCGGCGATTTATGCATCAAGAGCACAGTTAAATCCCTTGGTAATATCAGGTTTAGAAGCAGGTGGTCAATTAATGACAACCACAGAGGTAGAAAACTTCCCAGGGTTTTCAGAAACAATACAAGGTCCTGATTTAATCGCTGAAATGCGTCAACAAGCAAGTCGATTAGGTGCAAAATTCATTGAAGATAATGTAATAGATGTAAATTTTGATCATTCTCCTTTCCTTATTCTCACAGGGCAACATCAAATACAGGCAAAAGCAGCGATTATTGCAACTGGAGCCGAACCTAAGAGGTTGGGATTAGAAAATGAGAAAAGTTTAAGCGGAAAAGGAGTCTCTTATTGTGCTACCTGTGATGCACCTTTTTTCAAGGATGTAGAAGCGGCTGTTATAGGTGGAGGGGATGTAGCTCTGGAAGAGGCACTGTTTTTGGCAAAATATGCTAGCACAGTGAAAATTATATATCATAGATCAAAAGAAAAAATGAAAGCAACAAAATCTCTCCTGCAGAAAGGTCTTGAGAACGATAAAATCGAGTTTATCTATAATACAGTAGTTGAAGAAATGATAGGGAGAGAAAGAATTAATGGAATAATAGTAAGAAATACAGAAACTAATGAGAAGTATGACATAAGTCTAGGTGGATTGCTAATAGCTATTGGTTATATCCCTCAAACAAAGCTATTTGAAGGAAAAATAGAGCTAACAAATGGATATATTCGTCATAAGAAATATACGATGACAAGTGTGCCAGGAGTGTTTGCTGCTGGGGATGTGGTAGATTTCCGCTATAGGCAAGCAATTACTGCAGCAGCTGAAGGATGTCAAGCGGCATTAGATGCTGAGAAGTGGCTTCAAGATCCAGAGAATTTCTAAATAAAAAAGAGGGGTTTGGGAGGGGATTTACCCGCTTCCAAAGATAGTATCGAGATCAACATTTTCCATGAACTTAAAGTATGTTTGAATTAGATCATGGAATGAGGGGTCATATGCTAGTCCTCCTGCTGCTTTGAATATACCAATCGTATCTATTACTCCTTGAGCTAATCCTGCGATCGATATTGTAGTAGCGTTTGGATTAGGATCAGCAGGTGGGGCTGGATAGTATAAGATATTTTGCCAGTTATCCTTTACACTACTGGATATGAGTGTAACATTATCAATATCCGTCCAAGCATCACTAGCATTGTTTTTTGAGTAATTCATTAAATCTTCTGATCTATTAAAATCAGGATCTGCTAATATCAACGAGAAGAATAATGGCCCGTCTCCTCCAGCAGTTCCCATAGCTGTGGTATATGATTGATTAAATAAAGCAAATCCTTCGGTGAAAGACTGCATGGAAATTACAGTTCCTGTTAATCCACCCATTAGATAACTAATTTCTGTGATATTACTACTAAAACTATCTAGCATAGCACTAAAATCGATCAACATTGGTTTTACAGAAGCATCAATGATATCTCCGTAAGTTTTCGTTTCAAAAGAATTGCTGAGAGTTGTCGCACTATTGATGTTTTCAACTGCTGCAGCAAGTATTGTATCAGCAGCGGTCACATCTGCTGAAAATTGATCCCAGCTTGTATTTAAGACTTCACTACCTGAGAAATCCAAACTTTGGAGTGTATCTAAAACTTGTTCAATAGCTGTATAACATTGAGTTCCATTAGATGCTGCTAAGGCAAACCAAGAGAGTAGATTAGTCATATCCTTGAGAATTTCTACAGTACCCCAAAAAGGTAAGACAGAATTAGGATCTAGACCGGTAGAATCAATATTTTGCATTGTAGAATTGGCTTGGCTAAGCTCTCCCGCCGCATCATTCAACCACGAATTAGCACCTACAAAATCGCTTTCTCCTAATTCTTCAATAGCTAGCGTTGTTTTATAGGTTGCATTAAGGAAATCTATTCCTCCTAATGCAATGTCTAAAATCACACCATAACCAGCTGCGAATTCATCGATAATATCCACAATTAGGCCGAAATCACTCGAAGTATTAGAAAAAATGTCACTGAGGATTCCTTTTGCACTAGTAAGGGCTTCAGATACTTCTGATTCTGCTGCTGAGAAATTACTAACAGCATATCCGATCATATCAAGACCAGTAGAAAAATCAGAGTTGTAATCAGCTTGTACTACTTCTATAGAGCTTCCAAAACCACCACCCAAATCTGTTGTACCTAGTACCGAAAAAGTGAGTTCAAAACCACCAACTAAATTCTGGTAACCTGTGAAAAGTTCAGGTAATCCACCAGAAATTAACGCGAGGACATCAGCTATGTCTAGAATCTTAGTAAATTCCTGCATATTTATCCCTTGGAAATCAGTTCCTTCAGGGAAGAGAGAATCAATTATTAGATTAATCAAAAAATTCCCTTGAACTTGGCTAAAAGCAATAGATGAGGCTTTAAACCACTGTTCTGCCTTTTCTGCTGCAGAAGTGAGATTCGCTATAAATTCTGGATCGTTTAAATCAAAACTGAATCCATCTTGAGCTCCTGCTCCCGCACCAGTCATACCAAAGGCTGACATGAATTCTGATGCACCTGCAGCCATAGATATTCCACCGTATGCTAGATTTGCTAACCCATGATAGGTAAAGGGCACGAGTACTAGGATCAATATGACAAATATCGCTGCAATTGGTTTAGCAATTGCTGATAAAATTGATAGTTCACCTTTCTTGGTCCAAATACCAGTTGCAATCATAGAAAGGAAGAATCCTAGGAATAATGCTAGAAATTCTACTATGATAAGGTCTAGTATCATAGCAACTGCACTAATTATTGATCCAAATTCTGCAAGTCCAGAAACGAGGTTTGCTTCAATTATCGCAGCAACTGGAGCGGATATACCAGTGAACAATCCGAAAGGATTCGCAATAAGTCCGCCTGTAATGGTATCTAATAAATATAATACAACCCAGGCAATGGGAGCTGATATTATACTTAATAATCCTATAAGTTTTGATCTAGCCAGTATACCAGTGAGACAGAAAGCAATTGCTACTAGTACAATTTCCACTTGCATGAGAAGAGGACTAGTTTTCGCTCCTAAAATCCCAAAAACAATGGCAATAATAACTGGGCCTAGAACTCCCCCAATAAAAGCTTGCCAGAAAGGCAGACCTTTAATCGTTCGTAAATCATCTGAATCGGGTTCAAACATTGTTTTCACATATTTAAAGTAATTTTGTATTCGTAACTTATTAAATAGGAAATTGCTTATTAAACGTAACTATTCGGGAGTAAGGAACTAAATGAATTTAACTACCGAAAGAATCCAGAAGATCTCCATTGGAGAAATTTTTAATATTCATCAATTGAAGGTTCTTTCTTTGATTGTAGTTATACTGAAAAAAAAGATGAATACTTAAGCCAGCTCTTGGATAAATTCATCCCAAGATTTAATAGGAACACCATATTGTCTAGCTTTCTCCAATTTAGCTGTTCCTGCTTTATCTCCAAATACTAACAAAGTCAATGACTTTTTAAGAGAATCCCACTCATAACCATGTTGTGAAACGAATTCCTTTACTTGTTTTTTCGTCATTTCTGGAATTTTGCCCGTTACATAGATCGTCCCCTTTGTTATATCGTCAGTCAATCCTTCAACAGTATCCTTCTCTGATTCAGGATCATTTCCATTTAAGAAGTCAAATAATGTAGTTTTCTTCCCTTTTTCAGATTTAATTTTACGAGAATATAGTATTGTGACACCCATCTTTAAGAGTGCATCCCCCAAAGTGGGATCGTTTATTCCAGCTAACATATAACTCGCAGTTGTATCAGAAATGCCTTCAATACTGTTCAAATCAGATAATGAAGCGTTTTTCAGATCCTCCCAAGTATCAAAATGTTTTGCTAGAACTTTTGCCATAGATTGCCCTAAACTTTCTATTCCTTGCCCAGCTAGGAATAAATGGAATTCTAAATTTCGAGATGACTTGATACTTTTGAAAATTTTTGACCCATTTTTACCTAGAAGGTTCACTAATCGGCTCTCAGTTAAATTGGGACCGTAAAGATGTGTAAAATGTTCTACAAGACCAGAATCATATAATTTTTCAATATTACTGCCCCCCAATCCTTTAATATCAAGTATTTTTATCCAATGACGAATTTTTTGAATATCTCGTTCTTTACATTTACTACTAGTGCAGATTAAGTTAACACCTTCTTTTTTGAGTAAAGATTTGCATGATGGACATTCGATGGGAAGTTCAAGATCATTGTTCCCCTTTGCAACCACATCAATTATTTTTGGGATCACATCCCCAGATCGAATAACCATTACCTGATCCCCTGAAGCAACATTAAGGGTTTCAATAAAGTCTCTGTTGTGTAAGGTAGCTCGTCGAATGACTGCACCAGCTATATCGACTGGTTCAAGTTCTGCGACGGGCGTTACAACACCAGTGCGTCCAACTTGCCATGTAATATCATTTACAAAAGTAATTTTTCCTTTACTCTCAAATTTTAAAGCAATCATCCATTTTGGATGGTGAAATGTTGAACCAGCGGAATCTCTTGCTAGAGCTTTATCATATTTGAGAACTAGCCCGTCTATTTCGAAATCTAGTTTCTCTCGTTCGAGTTTAACCTTTTCGAATAACTCATTGACACTTGCTTTTGTTGGTTTCTCAATATATCCTACATTTGCAGTTTGAAATCCCCAAGAATTCAAAATCTGCATTTTTTCTTTAAATTCTCTCTCATCTCCAAACCCAATGAGTTCAAAGGCGAAAAATTCGATTTTTCGTTTAT
>JAEOSP010000457.1 GCA_016840305.1 Candidatus Hodarchaeota archaeon | reverse complement strand
TTTATAAAGTTACCGATCATCAAAAAGAAGTAATTTCACTACAATTACTAGTTACGTTAGAACTGAAAAGTTATCTACATTGGTTGTGGATGAAGCCCATCATCTTAGGAAGAACTGGTGGTCAAGCTTACAAACACTGATCAGAAGAATTCCCCTTTCGAATATTGTGAGTTTAACGGCCACACCTCCATATGATGTTTCTCCTTTAGAGTGGGACCGTTATATAAACATGTGCGGACCAGTGGACACTCAAGTGAGTGTTCCAGAACTGGTAAAGGAAAGAAATCTTTGCTATCACCAGGATTATATTTTATTTTCAGCTCCTACCCAAGAAGAATCTGAGGAAATCATTAAATTTCGTGAAAGAGTATGGAAGTTCATTGAACAGATAAATTTGGAAGGAGATCTTTCAGGACATTTACTTAATCATCCTTGGATTGTAAATCCAATGGATCACATTGAAACTATACTTGATAACCCATCCTTATTTTCGAGTATGTTAGTATATCTCAATAGTATTGGAAAGTCTATTCCAAGAAAAACTTTACGAATAATTACCTCTAGATCCAAGAATCTCCCAGCTAATACATTGGGTTGGATGGAAATTTTACTTACTGGTATCTTATTTGATAATCAAAAGGAAGATTTACCTCTATATTTAGTAAAAATTCAAAACCGATTGAAGGAATTAGGAACAATAGAAAGAAATAAAGTAGATTTGGAAGGAGCCGAAGACATAGAGAAGATTCTTAAACAAAGCTTATCTAAATTAAAAAGTATCGTGGAGATTGTTGAATTAGAATCAAATAATTTAGGTAATTCATTGAGAATGGTTATACTAACCGATTTCATACGAAAAGAATACTTCCCTAAATCATCGGAAGATAGAATTTCGATTAATAAAATCGGAGTGATTCCAATATTTGAAAAAATCCGCAAAAATAAAAATTCTAATTTGAGACTGGGAGTATTAACTGGTTCAATTATAATTATACCTAAAATTGGCCAGCTTCTACTTAAACAAATATTAGAAAGAGAGGGTATAAATCAAGATAGAATAACATACAATGAACTAAAACACGATACAAGTTATCTGAAAGTAAATTTAGTCGGAGCAGAGAAGAAAAAACGAGTTGAACTAATTACAAAATTCTTTACTCAAGGCGGAGTGAACATTTTAGTTGGAACGAAATCTCTCTTAGGAGAAGGCTGGGATGCACCCTCCATAAATTCATTAATTCTAGCGACTTTTGTTGGATCTTATATGCTTAGCAACCAAATGAGGGGTCGGGCTATCAGAATAGATCCAATAAAGCCAAATAAAACAGCTAATATTTGGCATCTTGTTTGCTTAGATCTACCGTCCTTAAAAGAAAGATCCGGGTTACAGATTGATGATGAAACAAGTGGTGGGGACTATCAAATACTGAAACGTCGATTTAAAGGTTTTTTGGGCGTAGCTTTTGACGAACCTGTCATAAAGAATGGTCTCGAGAGATTAAATATTACTAAAGCGCCAATAACAAAGAAAGAAATTAAGGAATACAATGAAGAAACAAAATTTTTTGCTATTAATCGAGAAGAGATGGTAGATGATTGGAAGCAAGCATTGAAGTTAAAGAGAAATTATAGATTGACTAACGGTGTAAGAACAAGAGCGATAAATCTTCCAAGATCGTATGTGTTTATGAATACTATTGCGGCAATTTTATGGCAAGGTTTGATGGCTGCGTTGTTTTTCTTCGCTATGTATCTTCGAGGATTAAGTAGAGTACATTTTGGAGGAGAATTGGAGATATTGTTCATTATGATACTACTAGGGGTCATCATTGGCTCATTGATATTTATTCCTTATTTTTTAAAGGCTTCTTGGCTATTTATTAAACATGGACCGCTTAAAGGGAGCTTAAAACAAGTTGGAAAAGCATTGTATTTATCATTGTTTTATTCTAATAAAATTCATACCCAACCAGATGAAGTAGAACTAATAACAGAAAAAGATGAGTACTATCAGGGAGCAGTGAATTGTCGCATTGAGAATTGTACAAAAAGAGAAGAGTCGATATTTCTAGACGCTCTTGAAGAACTACTAAACCCGATCATTAACCCACGATATATACTCAAAAGAAAATCAATTTGGGGTAGAATTTTCAGACGAGAAGACTATTTAGCTGTACCTACAATACTAGGTACAAAAAAAGAGTATGCAGTTGAGTTTAGCCAATACTGGGAGAAATACGTAGGAAAAATGGATCTAATCTATACTAGATCACTGGAAGGAAGACAAACTCTCCTTAAAGCACGAACTAGAAGTTTATCTTCGGCTTTCATTGAAAAAGTAGACCGAATCAGTGTTTGGGATTAATTACTTACCAGATCTCTCTCTGTAGAAGACATGCATTCAGCAAGGTATATATTAGTTCTAGAAGAAGTACAGTATAACATTGCGGAAGTTTTCTCTAGATGTTATTTATTAGGATCAATTCCTTAGAAGTCACATAATAATACCCTCGTAACAGGTCATACAGCCAATTTCTAAATGAACCACTCTAAACGAAATTTGTTGAACCAGATGACTTCAATGTACCTAATTTCATGACGAGATATTTTATTCCCAAAAATGCTATTGGTGATATTCCTCATGCAGTACAAGATTAACCGTTTGAAAGAATTTACTGTTTTATTGATACTTACTTTGAATATTTTCGTAGTGATAATGAATTTTAATATTGCTGGTGGGGAGGTTGCTGAAGGATTTGCCGCTGATTTTATGCGAGGATTAGGTTTATCTGTACAAGAAGATTCCAGTAAAGAAAAAGTCGTAGTTCCTCGCCTTGATGATGCTTCTATTGAATCTTTTTCACCTTTATCCCCTACAGTTACTAGTAAACTAATAGAAAGTTTCTCTCTTCCGTCATGGGGTGGATTGGGTTTTGCTTATCGTAAAAATATAACAATAGATTCGTCTAAAGTCTTAGCTAATTTAAATGATTTCCCAGTATTGATTGATCTATATGGAGATAAAGATCTATTCGGTGTTCGTCAATCAACTGGCTATGATATTATTTTTACTGATTCTAGTGGAAATAAACTTGATCATGAAATTGAAAGCTTTGAACAGGAAATACCCCGATTAGTAGCATGGGTTAAAACAGATCTAGCAAGTTCAACAGATACTACGATATCTATGTACTTCGGTAACGATACAATTTCTAATCAAGCTAATCCAATTGGAGTATGGTCTAATAATTATGAGGGCGTATATCACCTCAGTGAAGATCCAACAGGAACAATCTTCGATAGCACAGCAAATAATAACGATGGATCATCAGCAGGGCTTATGACAAGTTCTGATCAAGTAGACGGGATATTTGACGGTAGTATAGATTTTGATGGATCAAATGATTTTATTAATGTTGGAGATGTTGGTTCCAATTTTTGGCCTGGTGTTACTGCTCAAGCATGGATTTTCCATGACACAACTGGTGATGATCGTATTATTTGTAAATCGCCGTCTGGAACTACATCAGAGCATATAATGTCATTAGCAGTAGTCAGTAGTGGTTCAAACGATAGATTAAGAGTCCGATTATCAACAGATGGTGGTGGAGGATCTGTAGCCTTAAGTAGAGATTCTGCTACAACTTTTACAACTGGCACATGGCATCATGTAGCTTTTACATGGGATAGTACTTCAGAAAGAATTTATTTGTATATTGACGGATTACAAGATAGTAACAGTTATTTTAAAGATGGAGATTCTCTTGATGATTCGTCTTTACCTGTTATTTTGGCCAATGTAAATACTGGAGCTGATGATCGGCATTATGATGGAAAAATTGACGAAGCACGGCTTTCAGATGTTGCTCGCTCAGCAAATTGGATAGGTACAGAATTCAACAATCAATATTCTCCTTATTCTTTCTATTCAGTAGGAGATCTAGAAGAACCTTCTTCAGCAGAACCATACCGATTTAGAAAAGATCTAGTGATTGATAATACAAAAGTCTCTGGAAGTAGTGATCTCTCACAAATTAATGTGTTGTTCGATATTTATGACACTGATTTACGTAAAGATGGAAGAATTCAGAACGGTGGGAATAATCTCGTATTCAAAAATCAAGGCACAAATACGGAGCTTTATTATGATATAGAAGAATGGAACCAGTTATTCAACGACACTCATGCCCATTTACGTGTTTGGGTTCAAGTCGATACGCTATACGCAAGTGTTGACACAACATTAAGTATGTATTATGGAAATCAAGGAGATTTTGGTTATCATAGTCCGAGTACAACCTGGAACGATTATCTTGGTGTATGGCACCTTGGTGAATCGGTTAGTGACGAAGGTTCTGCAGTTAACGTTCATACCGATTCCACCCCAAATACAAATCATGGGAATCAGCATGGGAATGACGATCTTGCAGGAGTGATTGGAGATGCGCAAGATTTTGATGGAGTGGATGATTATCTTGAAATGGGAGATATAGATGTTCTCGAATTAAAAGGAGATTCTTTCTTTACAATCTCTGGTTGGTTCTACAGAGATTCGGTATCTACGACTGATGTTATTATTGATAAAATTCATCCTTATGGCATTGAATACACTGGATATACTTTGTATATTGACGGTACAGATGGTTTACTACATTTTATTGCCGCTGACGACGATGATGATGGTCTCCATTTAACGGCAGGTATTGATTTTAACTCTGTTCCGTCTGCATGGTACTCCTTTTATATTACATTCGATACAGGGGTAAATTTAGATAGCTCTTCTTGGAATATTTATATCAATGGAGTCGATAATACCTCCCTAAGAGAGTTTTATGGACTTGGCCAAAGTTATTCTGGGTGTGATGACTTTGCTCCGAGTAATAATCTTAAACAATTCACCCTTGGTGCTCATGCAAACAATACCAATCATTTTGATGGTAAAATTGATGAAATCCGTTTTATTGAACAAGAACTGTCTGTTGATCATATTAATACTGAATTTACAAACCAAATTGACCCTGATGCTTTCTATAGTGTCGGTGCTGAAGTAGAAAATAGCGATTGGTGGTTAAATGAGGATTATGGGAGGAATAAGGATATTATTATCGGTAGTCAGCAACTAGGCCAAACCGATGAGATTGTAAATGTGAAACCATGGGCTCCTGGCTATACACAAACTTGGAATCATTACAATCGTATTAATTCAGTGCAAGATTATTTGGCCGTCGATGAGATAGAATATGACGATGATGGGACTTGTATCTATTCTTCCGTTGATGCATCATATCGTACTAGCTCATACAAACTTAGAGGCCTACAAAACGATTTTGGTGGAAGTATTACAAGTATTACTCTTCATAGTCGGGCGAGGAGAAGGACAGTTTCGGGAACTGGGTCGGTATTTGATTCAAATATTCGTGTTTTCGTGCGACCTACAACTCAGAATTACTATGGAAGTAGCCATTGGGCAAGTACTGGTTATAATTCTTACACTGATACATGGAATACAAATCCTGTCACTGGACAACCTTGGTCTTGGGATGATCTTTCAGCCCTAGAAATTGGAGTACGAGGATACATTGATTATAACCAAACTGAAACTATTGTGGAATTGAGAATTACTCAACTATATGCGGAAATTACCTATACAAGAGATAAAGATATATTTAACTTCCCATTATTATTAGATCTTTTCGATTCTGATTTAAAAACAGATGTTCAAGCCAATGCTGATGATATTGCATTTTATGACACAATAGGAAGGAAATTAGACCATGATTTAACATTTGATCAGAACTTCAATGAAACCCATGTACATTTAATTGCTCACATCAATATACCAAGAATTTCAATATCAAGTAATACCATTATCTCAATGTATTACGGAAATTCAACGATTGGAAATCAACAGAACCCGAATGCCGTATGGGATGATCTATATAGTGCAGTATGGCATCTGGATGAGTCAAGTGGAGGTGTTGATACGATAAAGGATGCTACTTCAAATAATAATCATGGAACTGATTTTGGAACCCCAACCTTCAGTAATCCGGGAGTAGATGGGACTAGCATACGTTTTGATGGCGATGTCGCCGTAGATGACTATATAAGTGTTACAGATGATCCAAGTTTTCGGTATGACACATTCTTGACTGTTTCTGCTTGGATTAATCCTGATGTTACAAGCGTTTGGCAAACTATCATTTCAAAAATGGATGGTCAAACTGAAACTCTATATTTTGTTCTGGATACTGACACTCTTTATCTTGGTTTAGATCCAGTAAGAGTAGATTGGAATACTGGAGTAAGCGTCAGTAGCGGAACATGGACCCATGTCGCTTTTACATATGATGGAGAATTGATTAGAATTTATAAAAATGGTATTTTGAGTGCTTCAACTATTGGTGAAGGAATATTATCTTTGGAAAGCAATTCTAATCCACTATATATTGGTTACAATGAGGGTTGGGCAAATGAGATATGGGACGGTTTTCTTGACGAAATCCGCCTCTCCAGAACTGCAAGAGCAATTGATTGGTTAAAATTAGCTTACCTGAATCAAATGCCTTCTAGTACCTTACTTTCAATTAGTTCCGAAAATGACCATGCACCTCCTACTGTAAATGACTTTGGTGTTGAGGATCCTGGTGATAGTCAGCCTTCATTTTGGGCAAACGTTACTGATCACGATTCCACAGCATCAAGTGTTACCCTAAGCCTAAATGGAACAAATCATCTGATGAGTCAAAACGGAAGTGGAATCTGGATTTATCAACCAACTGGAGTCTTATATGAAGATTATTATGATTATCAAATAATAAATGCATCAGATAATGTTGGGAATTACTTAAGAATTGCTTCAATGGAGAAGAATATCACTTTTAATTATGATACTGTTTTACCTGGTGTTATAGACTGGGAGTATTATTCTGGAACTAAGGAATTTAGAGCTAATGTTTCTGATACTTGGGGAGAGATTGATACTGTAATAATAAATGTAACCTACCATGAAAACATGGCTGACACAGGTACTCTTTGGGCAATAATGCAGAATACTACTTTTGGGTTTATAAACGACACAATTATAATGATTGAGGGTGCGATAAATTTTGTCATTACGTTAAATGATACGTATGGAAATTCATTTACTTCGTCAGAGCATCCAGGATTTGTAGCAAACACACCACCAGAGGTATCTGATTTAAATTTTTCACAGAATTATTCCTCCGTTGTGCTACCAGTGACTAGTAATGACACTTTGTACTTATTGTATAATTATTCTGATGTTGAATTTGATACAGAATCTGGATCAGAGATTCGGTGGGAAAAATGGAATGATACCCATTGGAATATTCAGTCAGCGTACAACGATTTGAAGAATATCACAGCGGGAGCTCTGACTCGTGGTGCTGTATGGCGAGTACAATTTCGACCTAATGATGGAAAAGACTTTGGTATTTGGTATGTTTCTAGTAATATAACTATTCAGAATACAATTCCAATTGCTATCAGTGTTGACTTGAGTCCAAGCACTCCAACTACAAATTCAACCTTAATTGCCGATTATAGCTGGTTAGATATTGACATTGGAGATATCGAAACAGGAAGTCAAGTTAGGTGGTATCGTGATAATGGGAATGGATCTGGTTTTCTATTACTGTTCCAATACAATAATCTCCTGTACATCCCTGAGAATGAGACCACAAAGGGTGACCAATTTTATTTTACCATAAGACCTGGAGATGGAATAGGACTCGGAAATACATATACTTCTCCAACCATTACTATCCTTAACACTCCTCCCGCTTTGATAGTTAAAATTAATGAAAACTTACAACCAGCAACAGTCGCTAATGACACGGATTTAATTGCTACATATGAATATTCAGATGTAAATGGAGATCCTGAAAATTCATCCTCCTTAGAGATCCGCTGGTGGCGATTCAACTTAACCAGCGGACAATTTGAATCATATGTCAATGGGACAAATACAATCCCATATACTTTAACAAATACAACAGAATTATGGCGTGTAGACATATGGGTAAATGACGGTACAGAGTATAGTGAAAGGACATCCTCTGCTACGATAAGTATTGGTGTTCAGCCTAATCGAGCACCTATCGCGATATATGTGAATTTAACTTCAAGCAACCCAGTCGCTGGAGGTTCATTATACGCAAATTATACCTATTATGATCCTGATGGCGATAGTGAATCATTTACAACCTTTCGATGGTACAGAAATGGGGTACATCAGCCTCAATTCGATGGAATTCGTAATCTTATTACTGCAACACTAGTAAAGGGAGACAATTGGACTGTAGAAGTTAGACCTCAAGATAATAAGAACGACTATGGAGATTGGAATTCAAGTCAACCAATAACTATTCTCAATACGGCGCCAGTAGTATCAACAGCAGACGTTTTTCCAGCTACAAATGTATATGCTTCAAATACATTATTAATAAACTATCAAGGAACGGATATAGATGAGGATACTGTTGTTTTAATTTCAGTTGTGTGGCTTAATGGTAGTCAAGAAATACCAGAGCTATATAATGAAACAGAAGTTCCCTTCTCATATCTAAAGAAAGGAGAAATTTGGAAATACGTAATTAGAATTTTTGACGGAACTGATTGGTCTCAAAATAAGACTTCAAATGCTATCACGGTTCTGAACTCATTAATGATTTTTGATAGTGTTTCATTAACAGGTGGAACCGATACTCTAGACGATGTTGGAATAGTTGCTCTTTATTCGGATTTAGACGGCGATTCAATTGATTGGGGGCAGACTAAAATTAATTGGACAGTAGAGTTTGCTTCAGGAGGGAATACAACTGTTAATGGCGTATTGACGCTAAGTAATACAATTTTTGCTGCAGGTGATACAGTAACAGTAGAAGTCACACCACACGACGGAGAAAGTCTTGGTGTGACTTGGCAACCGTATAGAACAAGATTAATAATAGGTAACGCCATTCCTACAATTCTAGGAAAACCAAATATCTTAGGGCCTGATAATACTACAGATTTTTACGCTTTTGATGAGCTTCATATTAATTATTCAGCCATAGATCCAGATGTTGGTGAAAGCAGTGCATTATACAACATTGATTATGATTTTGACGGGTATGTGGTAGGAGCAGAATATCGTTGGTATCGAAATGACATCTTGATATCTGAACTTAATACTCCTATAGTACCAATTACATATCTGGTACGAGGTGACCAGTGGAAAGCAAGTGTTAAACCACGGGACCGTTATGGTGATTTTGGTTCATGGGTAAATTCAACACCTATCACAATTACAAATAGTCGCCCTTTTATTAGTGAATTTCGTGAGGTGAATTCCTACACAACTTCAGATACGAATCTCGATATTGAGTTTGCTTACTCGGATTATGATGGAGATCCAATCAATGTTACAAACACGGTAATTCAATGGTTCAATTATAGTACTCTCATTGTTGGTACTGAAAAGACAGTTATGTCCGTAGAAATGGTTGGAAACGAATATATTGTAGTTGTTCGCTTATTCTCCGACTATTATATCCGAGGAGACAATATCACGGTAGAAATTCAACCATATGATGGGATTGACTGGGCACTTCAAACTAATACAAGTTTCGGGATAATTATTGGTAATGCGCGACCATTTGCTTTTAATGTAAACCTACAACCTAATGGAACTGATAATCCCGCATATACAATTGATAATCTAAATGTCTCTTGGTCATATTCAGATCCAGATAATGATCTTGAAGTAACTTCTCTCGCAAAGATTATATGGAAGAATAAAGGAATTCCTCAACCCTCGTTTGAAAATCAAAGCTCAGTTCTTTCAGATAATATTAGTAAAGGTGATGTGTGGACAGTTGAGGTTTTTGTCTTCGATGGAATAGAGTGGAGTATAGATGCCAAAGTATCCACTCCACTTATTATAGAGAATACACCTCCTATAATCATTTCAGTAGAGATAAAGAGTGATAGTGGAAATATATCTGAGACGTTTGCTGATACAAATCTTGTAATTGACCTCTTTGATGGTGTTGATTACACTGATGTCGATGGAGATTTCATTCTGTATTTCGGTACTGTTACACGGTGGTATAGAAATGGAATATATCAACCAAGCTATGATAATGAAGTTCTATTACCCAGTTCAGCCCTTGTTAAAGGAGATTATTGGTATATTGAGGTACAGATTACTGATGACTTAAGCGTGTATTCATTAAATCAAACTTCTCAGAATATGACTATCGTGAATAAAGCACCATTAGTTATTTCTGTATCTTTGACTGGAAATGAATATACAGGATTTTTCGTTGAGGATGAAGACGTTAGTATCTCAATTTCTGTTTTTGATATAGATACAGGAGATTCTGAGTTATCTTATATTACTTGGTCAGTGAATGGTGTGTATTATTCTTCCTATGATAATCTACGTATAATTCCTAACAACGCAACAATAGCAGGCGATACTTGGAACGCTACAATCCTTGCCTCAGATGGGTTTGCTAATGCTACCAGCTTGGTTTATTTCTCACTTTTCATTGAAAGTCGTCCAATGATTCACAATTTCACAGCCGCTATAGTAAAAGATGAAATTGATGGAACTTTCAGATATACTATCGAAGTGACTGATTCTTTGAATCATGATATCCTTCTTGGACGATATGATGTGTATTTAAACAAATCAGACTCAATCGTAAAAACTGGTTTCTTAGATGGTAATACTACTCATTGGTTCTTTATCTTCGATTTGTTAGATTATGCTGATAATACTTATTTTAATACTTCAGCCATTATTACTATTACTACTCAATCTGTTATCGGAGTTACAACTATTGAGTCATTCAACTTCACATTGATTGACGGTGTTGCACCAAGGATAAAAACAACTGGAGGTTCTTCAGGAGTCTGGTATGAGAAAGATACCGATCCCAATCCCACTAATCTCACTTTCTACGCAGCTATTGAAGAATATGGTTCAGGAGTATCTAGTGTTGTATTATATTACTACTTCAATTTAGTTGACTCTGAGGGAGAAGGATCAACTATTAGACAAGAAGAAAGTGATTTTATCCCAGTAGAAATGTCATATCTGAGAACTGAAGGAGAAACATTAATCTATTCAGTCTCTGTTGAATATATTCAGGATGGAAATAATTATGAACCTTTATTCTTTGTTTCTACTTCTGATATGACAGGAAACAGTAACCCAAATGCATTCGATATCAGAAATCATCCTGAACGTATCGAACTTATTTCATATCAGCCTGGAGGACTCCCTCCTGAGATATTAATGCTCGCAGGAGTAGCTGTTTTTCTAATATTTATTGGAGCGATTGTTTACGTACGATTTATTAGAAAACCAGAGATAGTTGGATTAGATAAAGAATTAGTGATAACAGGAATAGCGGACATTGTTGATGATGATATTTTTGAAAATATAGATCAACATACCTTAGGAGTAGTAGTTAGTTTCTTTGATCAAAGACACGGTCCAGTACCAATCATCGTAATACCCGAAATGTTGAAGGATAACTATGATAAGCTTGTTGCTCTTTCTGATCGATCGTTCAGCGGAACAGGATTTAGTGATGATTATGAAACCGAGGTTCCTTCCTCCTACGATTTCGTTCTTGGACATCAGCTTCGTATTAGCGTAATGAGCTTTGGATTTGCGTTAGAAAGACCAGAAGCACGTGGTGGTAAAGAAAATCTCACGATAAACCTATTGATTCAAAAAGATGTGTTTAAACTTGTTTCCCAATTTCAAGATGAGATTCACAAGAGAGTGCACGAGTTTCATATGTTAATGGTAGCAGATTCTTCTGATAAGAATGCTATTAGAATAAAGGCCAATGAAGTTAGGAAGCATGTTACAAAAATCATTTTGAGCTACATTGAGATTTACGGATCAACAGAATTAATTGAAGACGAGGCATAAAGAAATGTGGTTAATCTGTCTCCAAAAGAGATAAATAATGTTTTAATTTCTCGGATGTCTCTTCTTCCTCTTCATCTTTTATTTCAACTGTTGATTTCTTGTGTTTAACATCGTGTGATATTTTTCGGGGTAATTTTGTTGCCTTGGTACGAATCAGTTCAGATATAACAACCTTAATCATTCGTGCTGCAAAATCAACAGCTCCCTCAGATTCAATAGGGAGTTGCATTGCTTGTTTCAGGAGACCACTGAGTTGACTTTGATTTATCGACTCTATTACGTTTACTTGGCCTATTGGATATCCCCTTTGAGTGAAACTTATTAAAACTCCTTTTTTGGATGATTTTTCTACAGAAAAGGCAAGTTTATCAGTATCTGGAAGTAGTAAAAATTCTCCATTTGTTTTTATTTCAAGAGGTATGATATAATCTATCATCCTTGATAACTTATCTGGCTCAATCTCTTGACTAGGAATTTTGATAGTCGAAGTTAACTGTTCGTTCTTCATCTTACGAATAGTTTCATATATCAATTTTGCCGAAAAGGCCATGGAAGCCGCTCCATTTTCAAAATAACCCAAATTAAACATATTCATTTCGTACGCAAGGAGATAGAGTATTTCCTCTGAATTGATATTAGTAGACACAACCGAATTACCTATATTTTCAGCTAATCCTGTAGTTCCTTTCATGTAGAAAGAAATTTTTGCGTTAAGTCCGTTTTCAAGTAATTCTATTTTGAAACTTATTCCTTGTGTGTCGGGTAGGGTAATGATTCCATCTGTACTTACAATAGCGTCTGGAATAGATACTTTTGGTTTTGTAATAGCCTTTTTCTCTTTTTTCTTCTTTTTTTCTTTCTTTTTCTCCTTTGGGATCAGGTGTTTACTAATTATCTGATCAATAGACATTTTAGGTTTTTCAATTGCAAGAACAAGGCATTGAATAATGCTCTCCTCCTCCAACTTGTTCTTTAAATGAGCTGAGAATATTTCAAGTAGTCTCTGGCCAGTTAAACGTTGAAATTTTTCGTTTCCTTCAGAAGTCTGAACAAATGGTAAATATTTAAGAAAAACTTCCCGTAGGAACGGTACAGGTATTCCTGATGATGCAGCAATTTTGAAGAGTTCCCCATACCCAGATTTTACAACCTCTGTTGCATCTTCAGGTTCAATACGACAGAATTCGACAAGATAAAGAATTTGTTCCACTACATCGTCTGCATTAGGTATTGCTTCGGTGTCCACAGCTCCTTCAAGAGATACGGGCCCTTCTTGAACACTGCTGATCTCTGTGACTTTGGGAGTAGAGTCATTTATTGGCGTTGATTCGCTAGGAGGTACTGTTTGCCCCAGTGAAGGGAATTTTACTATTGGTTTTTCTTTAACAGGTTGAGTAGACTGTGTTATAGGCTCCGAAAAAGTTTCTGGTAATGATTCTTCACTGATAGTTGTTGTTGAATTAGCTGAAGGAGATATAGTAGCCTTTTGCATAAGTGATTGTAGTTTTAAAAGAACACTAGGGTCTCCTGCCATCTTAGGAGACGTTATCTGAATTTTCACCTGGTCAGAAGTTTTAGTCTTGACTTTCGCTTTACGAAGAGTCATTATTTTCGTATGATATTCTTCGATATCACCGATGACCCTGTTTTCCACAAATTCACTTTCTTTTATGGCAGGGATGGCGAGTTCAAATATTCTTCCGAAAGCATCAATAACTGTTTCTGGTTTATATATAGTTGTTCGGAAAAAACGGAGTGGAGCATCATATTCTAGCTGAAAACTTTCCTTTAATAGCTCATGTATTGTATCATAATTGGGAGATGACCTTATGAGGTCATTCTTGTGTAGAAACATGAATACTTCTGCTTCAGGAGAATAAGTTTTTAGTTTCTCAATACATGCTGTAAAGTACTGTAGCGCGTTATTTCTAGTAGTTTTATTTGCAACATCTATTAAAAATATGAATATCTTCACATTACTAAATACAAAAGGACTAAATGCACTTAGGAACCTTTTCAAAAAAACTTTTTGCCCTCCCAAGTCTACGATCGTAATAGGCGTATCTTTAATTGTTACAGATAATCTCTCATAGTTTAATGTCGCTGAAAGTTGGTTAACATCTTCAGTGCTTTGTTTTAAAAAGAAAATTCGTTTTACGGCCGTTTTTCCGGCCTCACTTAATCCAGCAATGAGTATTTTGTGACCTAGCCTTGAAGCAATCTCTGCTTCGGAAATCCACTCTGACATACTGATTCAACTCGATTTTGTTAGTTCTATTGCTTCTTAAGGATTTCGGTAACATTAGGGACGGTTTAAGGAATTGTAAGTCAAAGAAATTCTATTAAATAGACAATACTTTAACATTATAATTTTTTGGAAATCTAAATTCCTTATAGAAGCATTTAGGCGAAATATTTATTTAACCTATCTAATTAAATTCATCGAAGGTTACCTAAAATATACCCTTAGAAATACTTGAGGAAACAAATAATCATTTCCATTTATTAACCTCAGCCGCTGAGATACAGAAGAAGCAAAAATCAAATTAAAATATAATAATAATTATATTATACGCAAACCGAATAGCTAGTTGATTTTTGAAAAATTATACACTTCATTATATTAGTTAGATTTAAAAAAATGATTTCTCAGAAACATTCAGTACAAAATTTATGAGAGGAAAAACTTCTTGACAATATCTCAAAAAGCAATGCAAAAGATCCTTTTCATGGGATTAGGTGCTTCTGGAAAGAGTAGCATAAAATCTGTCGTGTTTGAGGGTAAATCACTCGAATCGGTTAAGGATTATAATGCAACGATAAATTATACAAGATCAACAAAGAATATTATTGATAGTGCGTTTCAGATCTTTGATTGTGGTGGTCAAGAAAGTTTTATAAATGTCTTTGTCGGAGAACAGGCGGAATTTATATTTTCAGGAGTATCCATTCTAGTCTGGGTAATCGATGTTTCCAATTTTGATTCTGTCTCGACTTCTAAATTTTATTTTGATCATGCAGTAAATCGTTTACATCAATATTCCCCTGAAGGGGTAATCTTCTGTTTATTCCACAAAGTAGATCTTCTTTTGCCCGATATGAGGACCCAAGTAGCTGAAACTATGGAGAGTTTTTTTTCTATCGAGAAGCAGATAACCATCTATTACAGACCCACGTCAATCCACGACCAATCTATCTTTGCAGTAATGGGAGAAATAATTAAAACTATACTGGGTAAAAGTTTAAAGGCAAAAACTGTTAGTGAAGCTATTCAAGAATTCATAAAACAAAATAAAGAACTTACAGGAGTAGCTGTATATTCCGATGATGGTTTACCCGTCTTTGAAGAGGGTAGCGATACAAATAAGATAATTCTTCCAGCTAATCTCTGGTTAACTAATTATGATAGATTAAGTACAGAGTTTAACGGTAATGATTTTAAAACTACTTTGGAAACTAGCGATTATTTGTTCGTTTTTCAACAAATGAAATCTGGTTTATTATTAAGCGGTATAGCCCATAAAGTGGCTCCTCTCCAGTACGTTATGGTAAAGATGGATCAAATGGCTGAAATAATTGACGAACTTCTTTAAGAATCACTAAAATTTCAACACACCATTTTCCAGAGTCGCTTGGATTATAACATTGGACTCAATAGCTTTTTGAATGATCTGTATTAAAAATTCTGATGTGAAGCCAGATTCTTTTGCAAGTGAATGAAGATCCAAAGACTCTTTAGCATTGTAAGCCGAGACAATTCTTTTTGATAGGAGATTGCGTTGATTTTTGATTAAAACTGAGAAGAATTCATCTAATTCATCAAAAGCAAGGTCATAAGTAATACGAAATCTATGATGAATTCCTTTTTCTGGTTGAATATCGAGACCTGCTTTTGTGAGTAATCGATTAACCGTTATTTTATCTGAAACGATTTCAATTTTAAGAAGAGATCCTTTACGTTGCTTATTTTTAAAATCATTAATTATAGATCGAATCTTTGTTTTCATTAGGGGAGTAGGTTGATCACGGAAGAGAACCTGTATTAATGCAGCACTTGAATCAACTAAAACAATAGGTGCAGTATCTGGGATCATTTCAATGTTTAAAAAATGCTCAATTCTGTCCTCTTCGGTAACGTAATATGTTTCAGAACCGTAATCACTTATCTGCAATTTTTCGTCAATCTTCTTTAGTCTCTCTTTATCATACAGATCTGTGTCAGAGTTGATTTGATGAAGCCTAAGGTTTCTTTTTATAGAACGAATAATGAATTCATTATAATTGATTATCGAACGGGAAGAAGTGATAATCCAGAAGATAACCAACCTACCAAATTGTGAGATTCGATTATCGATTGATTTTTCTGCTTTCAAAGAAAACATATAAGCAATTGCAAATAATGGATCCCTAGGAGTGGGTAGGGGGCCATGTGAACGTATTTCCCCAGGTTGAAAAGGAGTACTTGACCCAATTGCCGTTAGAGTTTTTATTGCCATTGCGAAAGCTTCATCCTCTGTCAAGGGGGATGAATTATAGATATTCGCAGGTCCTTCATCTTCGAAAACAGTAACTAATAAGCCATCAGTAAGGGTTTTTCTTTCCTCTTTCGGGTTCATTGTGCAAAAGCTCCACGATTCAGTTACTATGCAATAATCAGACGTAACTTGAAGTCTGATTGTATGTAATTATATGCATCTTAATTAATGAGATTGTTATGTGAATATCATATTGTAGTGAATTCTCTTTTATTAACTGTGTTTGTAAAGTTTTTCAGTAATTGAACTAGAAAGAAGTTTTACTTATCTGCTCATTCATAGAAATAGAGGTCAAAACATCTAAATAGGGTCAGTTTCTTTATTCTTTCAATCACCTCAAGAGAGAAATCCTGTTCAAGGAGAGACCAATGGTGTTATTGGTTCTATATCAAATTTTGGAGATAATTCTTTAATGTCCTTTAAAGATACTGCTAAATCAAAGCGTTTAATCCTCCTACTGTTGGAAGATATGATTGAGGCTACAACTGAAGAATTAATAAAGGAAGCTGAAATCCTCGGGGTTGCAGAGTGCCGAGATCGTGTTCCTCCATCTATTGCCGATCTCTATGATGAGGGGTTACTAAAGAGGAAGTTATCAAAGGAAAAAAAGGCTATAGTATGGAGTTTAGCTGAGAATATTGATATAGAAAGCTTAACTAGCGAATGAGGAATGAAATAATGAGAGCAACTCCAGAAAATACAGATTTATTTCAAATTATTAATAATCGACGATCTATAAGAAAGTTTTTAGATAAAACTGTACCAGATGATGTTTTGGAGGATATATTGAATGCTGGTATTCGTGCTCCTTTTGCAGCTCAGCTTTACAGTATAATTTACACTAGAAATCGTGAAAAAATGCGGTTGAAAAGTGGGGTCTATCCGTCAACCTCAGTATTTATGCTCTTTCTTTTAGATTTTAATAAAATTGAAAAAATAGTGCAAAAACGGGGTTATACGTATGATTTTGATGATGGGATGCATCTTTGGCTAGGTATGCAGGACGTAACATGTGTTGCTGAAAATATAATACTAACCGCAGAGGCTTACGGTTTAGGTTCAGTTTTATTGGGAGCAATACCCTTGCACGCAGATCGCATAAAAAAGCTTTTTAATCTTCCAAATAGAGTTTTTCCTGTTGTAGGCTTGTGTTTAGGTTACCCAGATCCATCTTTTGAAACAGATATTCGTCCAAGGTACCCGTTGAAGTACACAGCTTTCAGGGATACCTATCATGATCCTTCAGATGAGGAAATTGAAGAAATGATGAGAGCGATGGACGATGGGTACATTACTCAAGGTTACTACATTAAACAGAGGGCAAAAATTCCCTTTAGAGACGGCAGAACTGATGAAATCGATTACGATAAGTATAGTTGGTCAGAACATATCAGTCGAAAAATTACCCAGGGGATTTTGGGGGAAGAAAGGCTATTCGAAATTCTTGAACGACATGGAATTAATGTAAGCAAGTGATTTAGTCAATTGAAAAAAATTTCAAGCTTCCTTGATTAATGAGGAGGGTAGAAGAATTCGAAACTCATTTCCTTTAACTATCATTGGAGAAATTAGTAATTTCCCTCCATAGTAATTTGCAATTACCGATGCTAGTGTCAAGCCGCTATAATGGCCTAAACTTTCCCATTCCTCAGTCACTCCTTGGGATATTCTAAGACATAAATCAGGAGGTAAAGGATCAGAATCTTTCTCCTCTATGATTAAATTGAAAAATGAATCATCCTCATAACTCCAATCACATGAAAGAGAGATTTCTCCCTTTGTTGATTTTTCAATAAAGTAAAATATTTCTGCTAATAAATCGGTGTAGTAATCATCAATAATTAATTGTAAATCCATTCCTTTGCACTTGAAGTTAATTGAAAATCCATAATCTGAGGATATTTCACGAATTAATTTCATTAATGAGTGAGGATTACCATCGGGGTTCATTTCTGATTGTAAAACTGAATAGATTTTATTGACTCTATCAATTGTCCTAGAAGCGCGGTGGCACACGGCTATTATGTCTTTGAAGTCAATATACATATCCCTCACACCTAAACGCTGTTTCAATTCCAATTCAAAAGTTATTTTCTGAAGATCATTTTTAATAAAATGCGATTGCATTGTATGGTAGAGCTCTTCCTCACGTTTAACTTTTTTAAGTCGCTCTTCTGCTTGTGAACGTTCTGTTAAATCAGTATAAACACATAATACTCCATTAAACTCATTATTTTCTGTAAATATTGGTGTTGCAGTAATTTGGATTGGAATTATCGTTCCATCTATTGCCTGCATTTGTGTTTCGTAGGTACTTGATATTCCAAGGGGACGTTTGGCTGATTCAATCCTACTCTTCTCAATAGCTTCTGGAGGAGTAAATTCGCTCCAGTGTTGACCAAGGATTTCTTCTTCTGAAGATATCCTTAATAGTTCAACCCCTCTTGGGTTAACAAAAACTATTTTACCTTCAGCATTTTCTAAAAAGACTGCTTCCTCCAACCTTTCAACTAACATACGGTATTTTTGCTCGCTTTTGCGTAAAGCTTCTTCGATATTCTTTCTAGCAGTGATATCTAATGAACTGTTACATAATGCATAGGGTTCACCCATATCATCCGTTAAAAGGAATTTGGTTGCAAGATAAATCCTACTACTTGTTCTCCCAACTTCCTCAAACCTGGTTGAGACACCGCTTTTCAACACTTCTTTCTCATGTTCGCTCCACGGTGAAGATCTATATTTAGGGAAAAGTTCGATATCACTTTTTCCGATAACTTCTTTATTATTTAGACCAGTTCTCTCTCTCCAAACTTTGTTTACTAGTAAATATCGCCCTTCGAGATCTTTCACATATACAGCGAAGGGAGTATGATCAAAAGTGTCCTGTAACTGTTGTTTTACTTTTTTGACGGCATATTCTGCTTCTACACGATCAGTTATATCAGAAGAAATAATTCCTAAACCATTTCCAACTTTAAATGCACGTACCGAATAATATTTCTTTTCGAAGAAGCCTTCACCTTTGATTTCATCCATCTCAAGGGGTTTCCCAGTTTTGATTACGTCAAGATACTGCTGATACCTATCAGTATTCTCAATATTCGGTACCATATCAGTTAAATGTGCACCCACAAGATCATTTTTACTCCTTCTGCCTGTAAATTGATCAATACCTGCTTTATTAGTATCTATCAATATTAATTCCGAATTAAATAGATAAAAGGCAACAGGAGATGAATTCATGAAAGCAGTCATGCTTTCGTTTAAATACGATCTTTCAGAAGGATCACGTATAAATATAAGGTTAGCAGGGGAACCATTATAAGTAATTAGTTTAGCATTTACTTCTACATGAATTGGAGTTCCATCAACACGCTTTAAAGATGTTTCATAAATCGAAGGAACATAGTTGCCAGCCATTCGTTGTTTATACCGATTTTCGATTAAGGATAAGGAGTTAGGATGAATATAGTTAAGAAATGGTTTATTAATTGCATCTTCAAGCTTGATTCCTAGCAAAGTTTCCATTTTTTTATTCGCAAAACTTACTAAACCGTCCTGGATGAGTATAATACCATCGTTAGCATTTTCTACTATTGATTTATACTCGCTGAACTCTAGATCTAATTTTTCTTGAGGTTTGTCTGGATCATTCATAGTCAATATGTCCTGAATGAAGATATACTTATCTAGATAAATTTGGATTGCAAGTACTTAAGAAGAATTTCAAATGACATGAAAACAAATTTCTTAAAAGTTGAAGTAGGTATAATCGTATCAAATTACCAATTTCTTTGGATGGCTAGTATCTCAATGAATTTTAATGTGAATAGCAAAAATGACGATGGTTAACTAATGTCATCACGAATTCAATTACAGAGTAGTAGTTATTATTTGGAGGCACTAAAGCAACATCGTCGTACGGTTGCATTAATAGTAGCTTTCATTGTCACTGTTCCTTTGTTTATGTTTACCTCTCTCCCTCCAATTGAGGTGATAGAGGAAATTCCAGAAGAAGTTGAAATAGAAATCGAAATACCTGTGGAAACCAATCAAACTGTCACGGTAGAGGTCAATAAAACAATAGTGGTAGATGTAAATATCACGGAAGGAGGTAGCATATTTTTGGAGTCTCAACCTGCTCCTCCTTTGATTGATTCTGATATTGTGATGTGTATAGATGTATCTGGGAGTATGGATGCAAATCGTATGCCCATTGCTCAAACAGCAATAAAAACTTTCCTTAACCTCCTTAACGACAGTAGCAATCGCGGAATTTCTAACGATCGTATTGCTTTAGTGACATTTGCCGGTAGTCAAGATGGAAATTGGTCTAATGATGCAGATATACACGCGGGGTTAGATTTTATAGCAAACCAATCTCATTTGTCAAATATAATTACTGAAACAGATAGTTTAGTAGGGGTAGGATGGACTGACGCTTGGGCTGGATTAAATTATTCACTAGAACTTTTACTAAATAATCAAAGAGAAACCCCTACTCTTAAGTCAATTTTATTTTTAACTGATGGAGAACACAATACTGGTCCTTGGGGAGTTGATGTGTCTAATGAAAATTATACAGGCTTTTTAAAGGAGCCTGCTAATTTCTCTACTCCTCAAGAGGGTGGTCCTTATTCTGAGAGCCCAGTGAAAATTGCTAGAGAAAATAATGTAAGAATCCATTCAATCGGATTATTTGAAGGAACTGGATACGAATTTGATGAAAATTTTTTGACAAATGTCTCCAATAATGAAACTTATGGAGCTAATGGTGATTTCTATACTGGTAATAACACTCTTGATTTATCTGAAGGATTTTTGAAATCACGTGATAGTGCTTCAGGCTGGTCAATGGTTGACTCAAAAGATATATTGGTAACAGATAACCTAACACAAAATTTATTTTCATTTAATGTAAGCAAGGACATTCGTCGCTTAAAATGGGACCTTAATTGGAACAATTCAGGAATTAATTTTAATTTAACAGTTCTTGATCCAAATGGGACAATAAGAATGATTACAGATCTTAACATGAGTGAGGATATTATTCCTATTACTTTAGATATTCCAAAGTCTGTTATCTTTGATTTTCCCGCGCTCGGAGAATGGAAATTTAATATTACATGCATGAATTCTTCCATTTCGGAGCAAATTAAAAGTCGTCTCTCTTCCTTTCAACCTCCCATATTCATAGAATCCATTACTCAGAATACCTCTTCTGTTTCAGGAATGGATCTTCAGTCTCAGATCTTATCTGATATTCCCGATAATGCCTTTTCTTTCAAAATTTTTGGTTTATCAGAGAATGGGATTGTTAACAACCAATCTGTTATATTTCTGCTCAATGTTTCTAATAAGAATCCAATTTACAATTATACTTATATTACTCCTTATGTCTTAGCCAATTTCAGTTCCTATAATTTAACCAGTTCATGGAATCCTTCTAACATTTCATCACTCACAACTGGAAGTAACACAGTTTTCCAATTTAATCTCACTTTTAATGAACCTGCATTTTTACAGGGAACAATATTTTTCAAAGTCAATTGTTCTGAAGGATATTACGATGCAGTAGCTCAAGAAGTGTCTCTTGATTATCGTATAAATATTACTACGGCAAATCAGACAATAATTGTCATTGAAAATCAAACTGTAAGTACGATTATACTATCACAGGGTACGACTGTCGTTTTGAAATACACATATAATCGACAAGCGTTCGATACACTCAAATGGACTGGATTTTTCACAACATTAGGCCTTTTGCTGTCATTCCTTGGAGTTTATGTAACAGCCCAAGCATATCAACTTCGATCGGTCACCAATAAGGTTCGAAATCGTCTATTTCCAGATAGATCCATGATCAATCTAGCTTTGCAGGAAAAAGGCATCACCATGACTCCCGATGCTTTGAATGCGGTAATTGACTCAACAGCTGATCTAGATCAATTTGCGGAAAATATCTTTAATCTAACTGGTCAAAGATTAAGTCCTGAAGATCTTCTTAGTATTTCTTCAGGTGCTACTCTTGATCAAATAATCCAAAGGCTAAGTCGTGCAACTAACCTTTCTCCAGAAGCTGTTGCTTCTCAGTTAAAAGATGCCTCCTCGGTCGAAGAATTGATGGTTGATCTAAATCTTGATCGAGACCTTTTCTTGGATATTATTGCAAAGGATGAGCAAGTTATTAACTTTCAGGCAAGAATCGCTACCTATATACAACCAATCAGAAGAGAGATGTCGAGTATTATTTCTAATGAAGAAATTGACGTTATTAAGTTCAGAGAACGAATGAAAAGAGAAATAGGTTAAGTAGTGTAGATTCTATCTTCTATGTATTTATATTGGTCTTCAGAAACAGTTCGTAAGGCACTAGGGTCACTAGCAATTTGGATGAGCATCTCTGCTGTAGCCTGAAAATCCTTAGCAGCCTTTATTTTATGGAAAAGAGTATCGATAGTCGGAATTTCAAATTCTCTTATAACTTTAGTCAATTCTCGATCCTCTCTTATCATTCCTAGTATTGGGTAGGAGAAATTAGCCATCACTTTTTCAATCCATTTTTCGGATAAAGTTTGTTCTGTTATTTTGTTGAATACTAACCCATTTAACATAAATCCTGGTTTTGCAAATATATCAAAATGCCTTAAGGATGATTCAAGAATTTTAATTTCTTTAATTACTTCGTCAAAATTATTTTTATTCAGATCAACAATACCAATTATCATATTTGAATTAATCAATGCGGCAAGTTCAATGAAATTTTCCTTTCGTTGTTCAATTGGTGCTAAATCAAAGAATATATACTGAGAACCGGCTTTCTGTAATGTTACAGAGATTTGTAAGAAATGTCGTGCTAATTCAAGTGCTTCTGCTTTGCTAAGAGTTTCTGTTACGCCTCGTGAAAAAATTGGTATTGTAAAGAAAAGGGGTTCATTTGATTTTTTATGAACAAATTTTGACGGAAAACTACATTTAGACCAATCTAAGACTGATGTTAACTTCATTTGCTCTACTAAAGAAGTTAATTCACCCATACGCATTAAAATTTTATCAGTGGCAAAAAATTGTATAGTAGAGTACATTGAAGAAAAATCAAAAATACATGCAAGGGGAAATTTTGGAATGAATTCCTCATTATCTTTCAAATACTTTTTAATTACTTCATACATAACTGTTGACATAACAGGAGTTTGAGAAGTTGTAGTTCCAGTAGAAAGACAGGCAATTTTTAACATTTCAATCGTTCAAAAGAAAAGATTTTGCTTATTTAAATTCGGCCGAAAAAACTAAACACAGTTATGATAGAAGAAAATTATAATTTTAAAGGTGATAACTGGAACTAAAAAAACTGTTCCACAATACACTTTATTGGGGCATCTTTTCATTCATGATTGAGGAAGAAGTAATTGTCAAAGAAAAAATCCATATCAGGGTTTCTTATCATAATTATTATATTAATCGCTGTTTATGGAGCATCTGTCGTATATTCAGTTATCAATATCAGTTACCAAACTAGTGATATATCAATAAACCCTTCTATTACTTTAACAGGATTTCCACCAGATTACGAAGGCTATTTAAGTATTTCGACTGTGTTTAAATTAGAAAATAATGGATTTTATAGCATTAAAGGATTAAAAATCGACATAAAAATTACTTCAAATAATTGGGAAGTTTCTAGTTTGTTAAATGGGATTGAAGTTGCAAGTGGCAGTAATTCGATTGGAACAATAGCAGCTGGAGAGACTTGGAATGGTAATATCAACGTTGATGTCACAAATTTCATACCAAATTTCGCAATAGAGAATTGTACATTATTAGTAGAAGTAACTATTAGTTTAACTTATCAACCAGTAATAGATATTCCCCTTTCCTTCACAATTGTACAAACAGAGCAATATAATGCTCCATTTTAGCTCAGGTCAATAGTTTCATAGTAAATTAGCTTATATTAATCGATATCAGGCTTAGAGTTCACTAGTCCTTCTGATAGTTCTGATCAATGATTAAAATATTTTTTTGCTTGGATTAACGTAATAATTGTGTCGTAAAAGAATTATTTGGCGATGTTCTTGAAAACATTTTATCGAATAACCAACGAATTATGACACACAACTAAAAATTATCTCACTTTTCTAGTGTTTTTTTGAGTTTCAGATACATATCAGGGCCCTTTGAAAAGGGACATACCTGAATGCAAATAGAACAACCCAATGTGGCTACAAAATAGGGAAAACATTTTTCACGGTCAATACAGGTAATTGTAGCCCCAATACCAGGAATATTATCTATTGAAACGACTTTTTCTTGAGTAATCGCTCCTGTTGGACATTTTCGAGCACATTTTTTACACTTTGAACAATATTCCTCGATCCATTTGTGATCAGAATTATCCGTAAATTCAAAAATTTTCTCTTCGATAAATATTGGAGCAATTCTTTGACGCTGTCCATATTCTGGTGTTATTAATAAGCCATTAAATCCTCGCCAACCTAGTCCAGCTTTTCCTGCAAGTGGTGGGGTATTTACTAATCCTCCTAAAGGATGGTTACTTTGACAACGGATTCCTTTTGCACGTAACCATATTGCAATATCATTTACTGCAAAACCTAACGTTTTGTAAATACGTTGCACTTCTTTTCCTGCTGGAAACTCAGGTGCTGGGTCAATTTTGTCTTTATCCATTTCTTGAATGAAAACAAGGGCATATCTAAAGAATACTGCTTTATTCTTGAATATCAACTGTCTAGGTAACTCTGTGAATCCAACACTACCTAGTCCCCAAGTGCTTTTTGCATAGTCTACTAATTCGTTCCACAATTCTGTATTTGGAAAATTCTGTAAATTTGCCTTGAAAGTATTTTCGGATAATTTTCCCGATGTTTCTAACTCCTCAAGATAAGGGGTAACTCCTTTGAAACATCCGTTGATCCCTTTCATCATTCCACGAAAATAGATAGCAAACATCTTATACAATCGAAGACGATTGATCAGTGTAAAACCGTGACCGATTTTCGGGAGCATTTTCACTCTGCTTTTTCCTTTAAATCCTTCTGCATGAGAAAAAAGATACTCAAATCCCTCTTGCTTTGAATCCTCATGAGATGTTATAACTTCCGCTGGAAACTTAGAAATTCGTGCTAAATATTCTAATTCTGCCTTGGTTTGATTCATTGCCATTCTTTTCCATTGTTCTTAATTATTCTTTGTAAATTTACGCACTACTTCTTCTTCTTCCTTTTTCAACTACATCTTTAAGTTTGCTATAGGTGTCAGGATCCTTGGAAAATGGGCAAACTTTCACGCACACCGAGCATCCATAATACTGGGCAAAATATTCAAAACATTTGTGTAGAGTGATATTGGTTATTCGTCCAGATTTATGCTCTATGGAACTTTCCAGTATTGCATTCGATGGGCACTTTTTGATACAGTTACCACATATTTTGCAATAATCAGCAATCCATTCATGATCATTTGAATCCACAAAGGGCAAATTCTTTATACTCGTATAGACAGCTGCTAACCTCACTCTGGGACCAAAATCCCGAGTTATCAGAATACCATGTTTTCCTACCCAACCAATTCCAGCTTTCTGAGCCATAGGAGGAAATAAAGCCAATCCACCTAGTGGATGATCTGCTTGAGCAGCATAACCATACTCTTTAAGAAACTCAGTAACCTTATTAGTTGCAATACCTAGATCGTCATAGGTTCCAAAAACCATATTCAATGTAGCTTGACTGGGAGCTTTTTCAACTGTATCCTTGTCCATTTCCATGGCTAAAATAATGGCATTGTCATAGAGAACCCCATATTCTTGAAATATGAGATCTTGCGATAACTTTGCGAATCCGATTAGACCGATTCCTTGTGATTTTGAGAAAAGCTCAAGCTGGGTAAAGAAGTCCTGAGGTGCAATTGTTTTCGGATCAGAAGGATTTTCTTGAATTTTATCAACCGAAAGGTGGATATTCTTCATTAGTGAGACAATCCGTCTAATGGGCAATGTATGTCTCATATAGATATCATCCCGCTGTTGGAATAGATTCAACATCTCGAGAGGTATCTCGAACCTTTTAGGAGAATTTGAGGTGGGAAGAAGAATCCCTTCCATTTCCTGTATTGTTTTCTGTTTTAATATTGCTTTCTCAACTTTAGGGATACCAAACCTTCTTGAAAAGGTTTTTTGGAAACGATGCTTGATTTTCATAGCGATCAGCCTGAATGAAATTCTGAGTACATGATGTAGTTCATCTTTTTAAATATTTGCCATTCCGCAAATTTTTCAAAAAGGAAAACATTTTATAATAATTTCTTACTTGAATTACTTATGAGCCAAAATGATTTCCCAACAAGATAAGTTTATAGAAGTCCTTACTGCATATTTCAAGAGAATTACCACTGAATTAAGGAATTTTACGTTCAAAGGAAAAGAAATTGGGCTTGATATTTTCATCATCGATTTTCTAGGTAAGAATCCCAAATCGTCTATGAAAAACCTAAGCGTTTTTCTAGACGTGATTCCAAGCACAGCGACGAAACGAATCGACCGTTTGGTCAATTTTGGATTTGTAGAACGCAAAAATTCTGATGAAGATAGAAGAATTGTGGAATTATATTTATCTCCAGATGGAAAGGAGCTGTACAAATATTTTCTGCAAAAAAGATTAGCAGCGATGGGTGTAATCAAGAAGCATTTCAAAGAAGAGGAATTAAACTCTTATATCAGTATAATTGAACGTCTAGTTAATCTTGGGGTCAAATTCAGTCTATCCGATTAATCTTAGGTCTTATTTAGAGGAGCAGCTAAAAGATCGAAGACACCGACTTCAATTTTCTTAAGAAGTAATACCAACCTCCAAAAGGATTCCGTAAAAAATCCTTGATTGCATAATTAACCTAGTGGACAAAACAATGATAAAAAAATTAAAAATAATGGCCACGAACCTCAAAAGAGAAACTTACATTATTTATCTTGTTTATCAGGACTCACAAGTTACTTGGTGGAAACGATTATTTCTAGGAGTCGTTATTGGATACGCTTTTTGCCCTATTGATCTTATCCCTGATTTTATACCTATTTTGGGTTATATAGATGATTTGATTCTTGTTCCCATTGGTATTTCTCTTGCATTGAAGCTTATTCCTAAAGAAGTAATGGAAGAATGTCGAAAAAAGGCTGATAAAAAAGAAGAGAAAGAAATACCAATTGGAAAGAAAACAGGTTTAATTATAATCTTTATTTGGATCGTTGGATTGGGATTACTTTTAATGTGGCTAATTGAGCTTTTGACGATAATATTGACTCATTGAACATTCTCTTAAGATTATTGAAATTATGTGATAACAAGGTTGAGAAGGAAAGATGGCTCAGAATAACACAGAAGAATGGCTCTTACCAAGTCGTGGATTTGTTGATTGTTTTGGTTGCGCTCCACACAATACGAAAGGGTTGAAACTCCGAATTTGGTATACTAAAAAAGGATGTACAAGTCATTATACTATTCCTGAAGAGTATTGTGGATTTAAAGGTCTTGCACATGGAGGAATCATCGCAACTCTTTTGGATGAAGTAGCAGCATG
The DNA here is from genome assembly GCA_016840305.1 of Candidatus Hodarchaeota archaeon. Next base: position 6,068 of record JAEOSP010000457.1, on the reverse strand, counting down.
GGCGATCATCACACATTTACTTCGATTCGGAATTACACTTCAGGCTGATGTACATTATCTAAAACCTGTTCAAACTGGGGTAAAAATCGAAATTAAAGCTAGGATACTTGAAAACAATGAAGAAAATGCAGTTTCTTTAGCTAGAATTCAATCCAAAAAGGGTACTATCCTTGCTGAAGCAAAAAGTAGGTGGTTACTTCCTGATTCTAATTTACTTCAGAAATTTACCGGCATCAGTGCTACTGAACTTGAAAATCTGATCGAGAAAGCCATTTCTCCACTTCAGAAATTATCTGAAGGTTACTCAAGATTCAAAACATTCAAATAATTTAAAATCCTAGATTTTAAGTTAATGGATGGTTATTATTTCTTTCATAGATCATCTCAGAGTGGACTTGATTGAAGCTCCTAGTAAATTGAGGATCCAAGAAAACAGGCGTGAAAATAAACGTGAAAAATGAGTTCATTGATAATTTCGATGAGCGATTACCCTTTAAATCTAAAATTGCCTATGGTTTATCTCAAGCTTCCAATAGCATTCTTAGTGGTATTGCTCTTGGCTCCGCAATCACTTTTTATTATAATGTAAAGCTAGGTTTAAGCGAGGAATGGATCTCTCTTGCTTGGCTTCTGTTCGCCATTTGGAATGCTCTTAATGACCCTTATTTCGGTATTCTCCAAGAACGCATCGATACAGATATGGGTAGGCGCATCCCTGTCCTTCGCTTCGGTGCACCGTTTTATGCTATTACTTTTATCATTTGCTGGTTCCCATTCATGGGAGACACACAAATAGCCCTGTTTTGGAACCTACTGCTGGTCCTCTTTTTAGTCGACTCTATGTTCACTATGATCGGATTAGTACTAACTGCCTTACCTGCTGAAATGTGCCTTACTCAGGAAGCCAGATCTAATCTCGGCTTGTATAACGTAGTTTTAGGAGCTAGTGGTGGTGTATTGTCGGTGATACTTCCGTTGATCTTCCTCACCGATGAAACTTCAACCGAACTCAATCCTCTTTTCAAACCATTGATGGTACTCGTAGGGATAGTTGCAGGTACCGTCCTGTTTCTCTCGAGTCATACCCTAGTTGAAAATGAGTATGCAAGGACTGAAGAGCAACTAGGTTTCATAGAATCAATGGTCAAAACGATCAAGAACAGGGAGTTTCTAGTATTCGAAGTCAGTAATTTCGGGCGAGAATTGGCCTTCACAGTAATAATGGGTTCTATAACTTATTTCGCACAATATGTGCTAAGGATACAAGGTCTTTCTGCTTCATTACCATTAGTATTCGTTTTTATCCTCTTGCTAGTATCTAGTTTCTTTGCTAATAGGAAAGTGAAACGACAGGGTCTAAAACAGGTTTACATTACTGGGTTGATATTGGCCAGTACTGGCCTTGTGTTACTTTTTTTCTCAGGAAACTGGTTTATTCCAGTGATGTTAAGTTTTGCAGTAATTGGAATAGGTTTCGGTCCGATTCAATTGATATGGGTTCCCTTAATATCCGATGTAATGGATTACGATGAAATGTTGACTGGCAAAAGGCGGGAGACGACATACGCGGGTATGAACGCATTAATTACAAAACCAGCGATCTCACTCGCTAACGCTCTGTTCTTACTAATTATCAGTGGATTCGGGTTCGATAACACGGAATCTATACAAACAGATTCGGCGATTTTTGGAATACGGCTAGGATACACATTAATTCCTGCACTATTTTTCATAATCAGTGCAATAGTACTCTTGAAATGGTACAAGCTGGATGGGAAAGATTGGATTGCCAAAAAAGCAGAATTAGCTAAGATTCACCTACGGAAAGAAAAAGAATACATTGAAGGTCTCCAGAAAGAGGGTAAGATTTCCAAAGTCTACGAGAGGCTCTACTGAGCATAATATTTCAGAAAGGGAAATCCGAATAGATAAATAAATCTAAAATTTGTTCACTGTTACCAATATGCAATAACTAACATTTGACGATGTTTCTGAAATAAGAAGAAAGATTCTTAGCGTCGTTTTCGAACAACAAAAACGTTTTGTTATCATACCCCCCTTGAAGACACTCGATTTACCTCAACAAAACTAGTGTTTCTAATTATTCTTCATTCCGTATTAATACATCATTTTATTTAAACGCTTCCACTGCTTTTTTTGGTGTAGTATGATTTGTAACTCATTTTATTAATAGATTTTAATAATGAAGTGAGATAAAAGTAATGAATGTATTATGCTATTCCATTAAAACTGTATTTCTTTAAAGAATTTCCTTATTCAAAAATATCCGTATATAACAAGTTGAATAATTACCAAATTTTTCCTTTATCGAAGGGTTTATATATGTTTCCAAAATATAGTAATGTATATAATTTGGTAATTACATATCTTTGGTAATAACTAAGAATCTCCAAAGAACATGAAATCAAATTTTACGGAATAAAAATCACTGCAAACAGATGGGTTGTCGAAGTATTATGAATAAGGTAAGATATTGGTGATGAAAATGGTAAAAGTAATAGTGATGGAAAATAATGTCGAAAAGAATAGTTCTAGTAATTCTAATACTAATAAAAAAGAAATTTTAACCGTTAGAGAACTTAAGAAGTATTTTGGAAAAGTTAAAGCGGTCGATGGTCTGTCATTTACCATCTTTGAGGGTGAAATCTATGGATTACTTGGCCCGAATGGTGCTGGTAAAACAACCACGATTAAATCTATTTTAGGAATGTACGATCTCCAAGATGGAAATATAACAATTTTAGGTTTTGATCCAATAATTACACCAGAAGATGTCAAGGAAAACATCGGTTATGTTGCAGAAGAGCCTATATTGTACGAATCAATGAGTGTTAGAGAATTGTTCAACTTCATTGCATCTATTCGACGTCTCGATCCAGAACGAGCAACTTTTGTAGCTAAGGAGTATCTCGTTTCGATGAATGCTTTGAAATATTATGATACGTTCATTGGTGGTCTCAGTCGCGGAAACAAGCAAAAAATACAAATAATTGCTGCATTACTACACGAACCCAAGGTGTTGATCTTGGATGAACCCCTTTCAGGACTGGATGCTAGATCTGCACGAGTACTGAAAGAAATATTCCAAATACACGTCGAGAAAGGTGGTTCCATCATACTATCCACTCACATAATGGAGCAAGCTCAAACATTATGTAACAGGATAGGTATCATTAACGAGGGAAAGATGGTCGCAGAAGGAACATTCGAAGAACTGCAAGAACTAGCTAAAACCACAGTTGCAACTTCCTTAGAAGAAATATTCCTCCATTTAACTGGACAAACTGAGTCAGCTAATGGCTTTATCGAAAAATTAAGGCATCTATCAAGTAATTGAGGTTGATAAGAGTTGTTAAACCGATCTGAAACATGGCAGTTATCGAAAGTTTTAAACGAAGAATGCTTCTATCAGGGGCAGATAATAACAGGTGGAGCTAGGAAAACAAAAATTCTTGAACGATATAAGAAAAATATAACCAGCGGGAGAAGAGTACATTTTCTTACCAGACTTTCTAGTGTATTAGTCATGTACCCAGCTATATTCCAACTTAGTTGTTTGCTTAACTCTTTTTCGAAACGTGGTTTAGATCTAACTTCCATGAACTCTCGGCTTTTCACTGAGGGTTTAGCATTTGGCCTGTATAATTTCTTTATATTCGTGTATATAGTTTTTTTCGGGATTATGAATATCGTAATATTTATGAAAGGTGATTTATTAGAATTTTTAAAGCCCTACCCTCTCACGAGAAAAGATTTGCAGAGATTAACATTTTTCACGCTCGTACGGATGAATTGGATACAAATAACCATTACTCTTATCAGTACACCAATCATTGTACTTTTTTTATCACATGGAAAGCTAATACCTTACTTTTTTCTCGATACGCCACTTGCATTCGATAAAACCATTTATTTCCTCTTTCTTTTGATCTTGAATAATTTACTGACAATAGTTTTTGCAGTGTTTACAATGATAATTTTCTCCCGCTTTTTAGCTCGTAAAATCTATACTCCAACTGGAAACCCTGCATTAGGGACTATTTTCACTGGCTTAATCATATTCATGAACCTAGTTATACTTCCTGTCGTTTACATGTTCTTATATATGTTCCAACTGTTTATGCTCCATGGCGGATTTCTCGATACCTTGATGATAGATGAATTAAATCATATTCTCTCATTATTACCTTTTTTTTCAAGTGGTTATTTAAGTTCAATATTACTTTTGAATTCCGATCATTTGATTCCCAATTCATTAGTATTCACATCAACCATAGGATTACTAGTATTTTTCGTAAGTATTTTCATTGCGATTGTAAAAGGGTATAATACGTTAAGAACCGTAGGATTTAGTGGTGCTGAAGGTGATTATTCAGGTGAAGTTTCAATGACAGATGTTGTTATCAAAACTTCCATCCATCCAATATTTACTTTCATTAAACAGAGCATAAAGATGATTCCGCGGGATTTCGGGGGGATATCTTACCTTCTTATGGGGTTATCCTTTCCCTTACTTTTTAGTCTAAACATACTAGGATTCGTTATCCTGACTGATTTCTTTTCATTGGACATATTTTTCCTTCCAATAATGTTATTCTCAGGTATAGCACCTTTCTTTTATAACAAATCCCTTTCATCTGCGGAGGAAAAAATTGATGGAGTCCTTTCAACCCTTCCGTACTCTAATATGGATCACTTCCGATCTAGGCAGATTGTCATTTGTATAGTTGCTCAAATTCCCCTAACTCTAATCATGGTGTTATCGATGGATATTTTGACAATCCAAAATATGAGTTCTATTGTAAAAATTGCTTTTATTAACATTATCGCGCCAACAGGATTTTTGATATTGCACAGTTTCTTCTTTGGTAAGATTAATAACCGTTTTACTCTATTTAAAGTGAATATTGAAAATAGTATGACGAAATACATTGTTCTATTTGGCATCTTGTACGCGATTATATTTGGAAATGTCTTTTTCATTGATGGATTATTCGTCCTCGTAAACATGATTTTTTCTACTCCTCAAAAAGATTATCTAAATTTGCTCATGGCGATCATTGTATTAGTTAATGTAATTAGTATCTTGATTTTGGAATTAATTTCAAGAGAAATGTTCAATAGTGAAAACAAGTCTAAAGATGAAAGCAAGAATATGTATCGTTTTCTAGCTCCAGCTCTAGTTTTATCAGCTGGTATAGCTTTAATAGCAATAGTCCAATTAATCATTTTGTCAATTGAAATAGTTACACCACAATTGATATTCGGAGAGGATCCAATCATAGCCAATCTTACTATCATGTTTTTGAGTCAAATTGTTATTACTCTAATACTTGTTTTCATAATCATTCCTCTTCTCAAGGATGAGAATACCGAGTTCCCGGCTGCAGATGGAAATAATTTGTTAAAAACGATTTTAACGTTCTGTATAGGATTTTCGGTCATTTATATCAGCAGTCAAATCCTACTCTATATTTTTTCTATTCTTGGTCTAGGCTTTGAAAATTCTTATTCGGCTATTCTTATCACCAAACAGCACCTAAATGATCCGTTCAATATAATTATTTATTTCACTGCCGTTTCCATTGGTGCTCCAATTGCCGAGGAACTTTTAAATCGCAAAACAATGATTCCAATACTAGAAAAACGAGGAATGTCTCCTGTTGTAGCAGTTTTTGCTACTAGTATTGTTTTTGCTTTATCGCACACGATCAATGATCTAGTTAATGGTAATATTGCTTATACGATTACACATTTCTGGAATGTATTTCTTATAGGAATAACTTGCGGAGTAGCTTACATTCTTACCCGAAACGTCCTTTATTCTATACTAATACATGGCGTAGTCAATCTTCTGAGTTTTGGAGGGAATTTTGTAGTCATATTGGACGATGAGATCTTATTGATAAATTACAGACTTTTTATACTTGTAATCACGATAATTGGACTATTTATAGCAGTTTATATGGTTTTAAAATTCATCAAGTCACCTTTAACCAGCTGGATCAGCGTGATCAAGCAAAAATCCACTGTTAATGTCTTACCTG
>JAEOSP010000456.1 GCA_016840305.1 Candidatus Hodarchaeota archaeon | reverse complement strand
TACCTGTTGGGCCCGAAACTCAACTTCGTCACTGTCAGGGGTATTGTCAAGTACATCCTGAATGTTTTGTGAAAGCTCCCAGATTAAATCAAACCAACCATCACTACATTCAAAATAAAAATACGTAGGCTTCTGAATTGGAACCTTAGCGCTGTATAAGGTAGGAAACGCTTTGCTTAATTGTTCTGATTTATCTCTTCTCAAATGTCCTGCTCCAATCAGAATTGGAGCAAATAAAACCTAGCTCGACATCTTCTAGTCTATTTTCTACTATTTTCTTTAGATGAGCTTTTCGCGCTTCGTCTTCGGCCTTAATAATAGCAATACCCGTACAAGAATTAATCATTCCTTGAAGGACAGATTCTTGTATAAGAGGATCTTCAATATAAACAAAAACCTGATCCCTTTGATTATTATCACAACCATTATAGGCATGAAATATTAATTTACCATTTTCGAAATGGTAATAAGGATGTGCACTAAAAAAATGTATACTCCACCTCATATAATCCCGTTTTAGATGGTTGGGTATTTGTACGTTGTCCATACACATTCTGCGCTTAATACATAATAAGGCATCGTGGTTATAATCAGTATCTATAATATCCTTGCCAATATACTGCATTATCTTTTTTAGTTTTTCTAGAGTGTTCATTCAATGTTCATTCAATGTTCATTCAATGATATCTTTTATCATTTCTTCAACTGGTGTAAGATTCTCAATGCTTTCAGCCTGAATTTTAGCAACTTCTAGAATTACCAAATCATCGGTAGTGTAAACTGTTTGAATCTGCTTAGCAAACCAACAGTTTTTTAAAAACGTACGTTTTTTGGTCTCACTTGGAACTTTATCTTCAATTACAATATTGAATGGTTTACGTTGTGAGCTGGAATTAACATGGTTATTATGAAATAAACTAGCTAATCTTTTTTTATATAGTCTGGCACGAGATATTGTTGCAAAATATTGCGTTCGAACCGTATCGATGATATTACCATCATAATCTTTGATTTGTGTAATGTCTTTGGTGATGTCTAATTTTTGAATTAGACCAAGAACAACCGTTTTATCTATGTCTATTATTTTTATATTTACTAATTTATGATCATATTTAAATTCTTTACATTCTTTAATTAACATAATTCTCCAATATCACTTCACGTTATGATATCCCTTATTATCCTATCATCTGGTGTCATACAAGCAGGCTCCCCTAATTGTAGGTACTGCTTTCTAGCTTCTTCAATATCTAGCTTTGACCAACTATCAGGATAATGGTACTTGTGAATGTTTAGCCGATCATATTTGGTTAAACTAGCATTAGATGAAGCCTTCAGACCACATCGTTTACACTCCCACATCGATGTAGTTAATGCTTTCTTTATTAATTCCCACTGATGGTTCATGAATATCTTATTCTAAACTCTCCGGAAACGGAATACCAACCTCAGGTGTCCACGCCAGAACTACAAAACAGCCTTCATGCAATGGCTCGTATGTAATGATCTCATTCCGAACTCCTACCGGAGCATGAAACATATCAGGGTTGCTACCAACTCCCTCATGAACATATGCCTTGGAAAAACGTGCTTTAGTAATAATCTGCTCCCCTGCACGAGGATGACCCTTAGGAAACTCAACCACGATATGACACCATTGGCCATTTTCAGGTTTCGGATATCCAGGTTTCGCACTGTGCCACTGGGTTTCCAATATACTATTCTCAGGATACTGTTTCATTTAATTCTCTAGCTTTAGGTGCGAAGGTTGGATTTGAACCAACGTAAAGCCAAGGGTTATGAGCCCTGCGAGATAACCAGACTCCTCTACTTCGCATCAATTCTTTCTAGACCAAGTTCTTTCTCTGTGACAATTAGCACAGACTATTTCACACTTCTCTATCTCGGCACTAACTTGTTTCCAATTACGAGTGTGACTTAAATCTGCAACATTTCCTATTTTTTCACCACGTACATGATCGAATTCCATTACATAATATGGGTATTTTTTCTTACAGTCTGTGCATGGAGTTTCTGACTTTAATTTTGCAATTTTAATTGCATTATTTTTTCTGGTTTTTGCATTGTGAGCTAGCGCTCTTTTTATATACTTATCTTTATTTTCTTTATAGTGTTTTTTGTTGTACTCTCTCTGGCAAAACTTGCAACGTTTGTGTTTTTTACCATTACCACGAGAGGCAAAATCTTCCGGTTTTCTTTCCTTTTTACAGGATGAACATTTTGAACCCATACATGGATTCAAAATTATTCATAGATTTCAAGACGAGCTACCTGTCTGCTCTACTCCGCAAAAAATCTTTAAAAAACTTCTCCATAGTTTCCATCAATGGTAATACGTCTTCTTTATTCCAAGGTGTTAAATCGGTAAAATAAAACATTTCTTTTTCGTATAGTATTATAGCTCTGTCTTTCTCATTACGGAGAACCGTTTTATAATGAAGAAAATCATTATCATACGGACACATTACGTTAACGATTTCAATTTTAT
>JAEOSP010000455.1 GCA_016840305.1 Candidatus Hodarchaeota archaeon | reverse complement strand
TAATTATCTCTTCTATGATGGTAATATTCTATATTATTCAAATGATAATCCTCTTATGGATGAACTCTTTGAAATACAAATTCTCACGTCAGATGCTGAAAGTGGAACAGATACTGAAAGTGCCATTGTCACTGCAACAGCTTTTGGAGAAACAAATTCCTCTTCTGATGATGCAGGTGGCTATTATAGTCTATATTTCCACATAAATGAAGATGAAAGTAATATTACTATTCTTGTTACCACCTATGATAACACAGGTATTTCAAATACCACCACATTAAGTTTAATTATTGATAATGCCCCTCCCACTTCACTAACTATAACAAATGTTGATAACTCGACTCAATATTTGTATTATGAAAGTGGGAATAAAATTCTTTACTTTTCTTCAGATCAAACTATGTTTGGCGACTTTTCAATTTATCTTTCGGCTGTAGATGGAAGCGTTGGACTTTCTCATGCTATTGGGGAAAATGAATTTGGAGAAACAGGTCTAACTGACAATACACCTGGAGATAATTTCCAGCTAGATTACCAGATTAATGAAGGCGAAACTCTACTTGATGGTAATGTTACAGTATGGATCTATGACCTGGTCGCAAATGTAGCCTCCATTAATCTAACATGCATTTTAGACAATACAGCTCCCACGATATTACCTATAGATACCATAATCCTAGAAGGTTTAAATCTTTACTTTAATACCAGTCAAGAAAAATTGTATTATAGCAATAATCAACTAATGCTAGACAATTTCACGATTTACGTGGAAGCTTTTGATTTAGGCGTCGGTTTAATGGAAGCCTATGGAGAAGATGATCTTAATGATTCCAATATTAAAGATACTATCTATTCCTCTAGATATGAGCTGAGTTACACAGTAAGTCAATCAGATATCGCGACAGGGGACATTATAGAGATAAATGTCGTGGATTTATGTGGTAATATAAGGACCTATAATTTAGACGTGATTTTAGATAATATAGGTCCTCGAAGTATTATTATTTCTTCTGTTAATGATTATGGATCAAGCTTTATTCACTACAATGACAGTTCGTTCATCCTTTATGTAAGTAACAAGTCATCTATTGTGGAACAATTTTCTCTTACAGTAACTGATTTTGAACCGTCCAATGAAAGTGGTAGATTAAATGCCACCAGTGGACAATACTTTGGTGATACTCCTGGTACAACTACTTACCAGTACTTCTTGCAGTATTTCATTGATCCTGGAGAACTTATCCCCAATGGAACTCTAGTGATCAGAACTTATGATAGGGTATCCAACTACAATTCTGTAAGTCTTACAATTTATGGGGATTTAACTCCCCCTAAACAAGTTACTGGCCCAATTTATACTGAAAATTCCGATTATCTCCATTCCAATGGGACACATTTCTTCTTTAGTGATAATATGCCCTCTACTCAGATTCTGACTGTTTCGGGATCTGGAACCGATCAATCAACAGGTTCAGGGATTCATAGAGTAGTTTATACTACGGCTTTCGGTACAACTCCTGCGGTAGATTATAACCCCTCTTGGAGTGCTGATTATGAAATTGATTCTGTAGATAATGAAAACGGCTCAAGTGGAGAATTCTATGTTACTTTGATCGATCAGGTAAATAATTCTTTTTCTATTGCAGTAAAGTATGTCTCAGATAACATAGTCCCTTCAGGGTTGAGTATCTTTGATATTACAGAGGATTTACTTGCTGAATACCTTCATTATGTGAGTGGACTAACAACCCTGTATTATTCAAATGTTCGACCCGACCGTGGACAACGCAAATTTACTGTTAAAGTTGAAGCTGAAGATTTTGGAGGCGCAGGCTTAAGGAATGCATCTTTTCCGAATATTGGAACTGGCTTTAGTCTTGGAGGATATGATTCAAATTATGCTATTGAGTTCTGGAATTATACCTATACATATGACGGTGCCTCAGGTAGTGCAAATGGACCAATAACGATTACTGTCTTTGACAGTGTTGGAAACTATAACACAACCGAGTTTACTCTCTCCCAAGACTTGAATAATCCCTTTAATCTTGCATTTTCTGATCTAGTAGAATCTAGTTTCTATTTACATTATGATTCTGGTTCAACAACATTCTATTATTCCAATCTAGCAAGCACCTCTGAAATATTTACTTTGAAAATTTCAGCAGTTGATGATGAAAGCGGGTTATTTAGTGCAAATGGGTCATTAGATTTCGGAGAACTACATAATACGACTCCCTCGGCTGGAGTATTTTCTCTAACTTATTCAGTTGATCCTGGGGAAACTGCCAGTGGGAATAATCTCGCAGTTACTGTTTACGATTTAACTGGAAATTCAGCTGTGTTTAATTTCCAGTGTGTTCTTGATATCACTCCCCCTACCCCTCTGAATATCGAAAATGTTATTGAAAGCTCAAATTATCTCTATTATAACGGATCTGTCTTATTCATAAGTAATGATCAAGCAATGAGTAGCACCTTTACTATTAGAATTAGTGGGAGCGATGCAGGATCCGGACGACTGAATGCCACTGGAGAAGCAGACTTTAATGATACAAACATTGGTGATACAACGTATTCCACCTATTATGAATTGGTTTATACTGTAGAGCAAAGTGATTACGCTACAGGCAACGTTGTAACAATAAAATTCTATGATAAAGTCGGAAATTATGCCCCCATCGATTTAGACGTCATTTTGGACAATGTGGGCCCAACACTTGTAATAAATGATATACTAGAATTTTCAGAATATATCTTCTATAATGATTCTATCCTATACTACTCAAATAATAAACCTGGAATGAGTGAACAGTTTACTATTCAGGTTACAAGCTCAGACACTGGATCAGGACGTCTAGAAGCTATTGGAGAAAATGAGTTTGGTCAGGTGAACGTGAAAGATACGACCTATACAACCTACTATGAGTTAACGTACACAATAGATCAAACTGAAAATGCTTCAGGAAGTATACTTATAGTATGGGTATACGATCAAACCGGAAATAATAATTCAGTTGATATTGGTTTTACTCTTGACAATGATGCTCCTAATCTAGTATTTCTTGCATCACCAATTGAAACGGATCATAGTTCTCATCTCTATTTCGATTCAGCTAATACTATTCTGTATTTCAGTTCGAATCAGCCGATGTCTGATGCTTTTGAGATCAAAATTCAAGTCTCCGAACTTTCGAGTGGTGTTCAAAATGCAACAGGTTCAACTGACTTTGGAGAAACTCCGAGTACTACAATCCTAGCTTTGGGTACTTATAATCTTCAATATACCATAGATCAATCTGATACTGCTGGAGTAGATGACCAGATAATCGTATATGTGTACGATAATGTAGGAAATGTTAATAGTACTTTTAC
>JAEOSP010000454.1 GCA_016840305.1 Candidatus Hodarchaeota archaeon | reverse complement strand
TGCCCTCATTAATGCTGTGAATCCATATCTGGATTGAGCTTTAACATCTGCCCCTTCCTTTATGAGCAACTTGACGACCTCCGTGTGTCCTTCTCCAGATGCCTCCATTAATGCTGTGTTTCCATACCAATCTTTTGCATTAACATTTGCCCCATCCTCTATTAAGCGATTTACTTCGTTAAGGCTATCTCTTTGTACTGCTCGATGTAACGGTGGTGTGAGTGTTGCGCAACTACAAATAAGTATTACGGTTGAAATGAATAATAAGATTGATTCTACCATAATTGTCTTCATTTCAAGCCCCCTTGAGTTATTGGTTACAAGGATGCTTTAACAGATGCAGGGTCAATTCAGTAAATAATAGGTTGGCAAATACCAGCTTTACATTATTCAAGAGTGGATTAGTTGATATAAACTAATTATCAACTGATCCCTCCACTTCAATAATCAATCTCGGTAACTATCAAATCAGCTACAAATGAAGATAATTCACCTTTGATTGTCCAAATACGTAGGAACATTTCACTTTCTTGAAAAGAAATCCAGAAAAGATAGTACATATCCTTATTTATGGATTTTACTTCTTCGAGTGTAATGGGTACAGGCTCATGAAGGAAATCTATTCTATCTTTTAGAATTCCATGGAACATATACTGATCAGTTTCAGCGGTCAAAATTAAAAGATCTATAGTGGTATACCCTTCCTCTGATCGTGTTATCCTAAGAGGGTAATAGAGAAAGTCTGTCTTAAATCTATACTGGATAGCATCGTTGGTTTTGAGTTTTCTTTCTAACTGCACCACATCGAATACAAACCACCCAAATCCTTCTTCAAGATATTCAGCAATAACAGTTTTTAATTCTTCTGGGATTTTGGAATTTTCTACTCCTGCGGACTTCAAGTATGTATCAACCCATTCTATAAAACCTTTGCTATTGAGTACATGGGCAACAGATATGTCATGAGCACCAATCTTCTTATGAAACGTAATTTCCCCTGCAGGTTCCATGTATTCAGATTCTATACCCTTTGTAAGACCCTTTGATGGCTTAGATGGTCCACCAAACATTTCAGCTAATTTTTTATTTATGAGATCGATTGCTTTCTTAAAAACCTCTATATCACCCTTTGTAACCTCTGGCTCCGAAGGTAAAGGTAAGACTTCGAGAATCTTGGTTGATTCAGATGCGTGTAGATCTGTGGTTAACAAAAGAATCTCTTCGTACCCATTCCATGCGATCATAGCACGTTGATTCGGTTCGAAAATCTGCACATCTTCTTTGAAGGGGATTGATCCTCTGTCTGCATACAAAGGTAAGTTAACGAAAATAAATGTAGCTAAAACAATAATTAAGATTGATACTAACATTCTGGTATTCATTTCTGAGCCTCCTTAATAAAGATTATATCAAGGATGCGTTAACCAGATGCAGAGCTGATGCAGAATTAAGACATCTTACTGGCGGTAACGGATTCTGTAATTAGCATTTGATGAATCAATTTCAAAGGGATAATCATTAACTGAAAATATCGATTCTAAAGTCTTTCCAGAATTGCTTAATTTAAATAATATGTATTGCCAGTTATCTTCAAATCTAATTCTACAAGTATACAATACATTTCCGTCAGAATCGGTCCATCTATTTGTAATAACAAATTCTTGTACTAAGGACCTAGTTGCATCAATTGAAGGGTAGGAATCGATTTTGCCATTAGGATTATATACAACCTTTGGACGAAGCCCCTTTTTCTCATATTCAGGATTTACCCATGTACCATAGATTTCATATTCTTTGGATATATAGGTCATTTTATCAGTAGCACAACTTCCAATAATAATTAATACAGCAAAAACAAGAATTAAGATTGATATTAACGTTCTGGTCTTCATTTTTGCCTCCTCTATATTGATTTCATCGAGGATACATTATCAGATGCAGAGCTGATGCAGGATTATGACATTCTACTGGCGGTAATAGATTAAGTATATAAACTCCAAGCAGATAAACATTATATCCATTTTACCTACAAAATAATTAAGATAGAAATATTTTTTTACATTGCTTTTCTAATCAACTGTAATACCTCTGTATGTCCAAATTGATATGCCCACCATAGTGCTATGTGTCCCCTCTTATCTCTTAAGTCAATATCTGCTCCGCCCTCTATGAGAAGCTTAGCAACCTCAGTATACCCATACTGCGATGCAACCATCAATGCCGTACATCCATCTTTGTCTTTTGCGTTAACTTCCGCCCCTGCCTCTATAAGCAACTTGGCAATCAATGTATTTCCTTCTTGCGATGCGAGCATTAATGCTGTTGCTCCTTCGTTGTCCCTTATGTTAACATTCGCTCCTTCCTCTATGAGTAGCTTGGCAATTTCTGGATGTCCATTTTGCATCGATTCAGTTAATGCTGTGTTTCCATGCCTGTCCCGAGCGTTAACATAAGCACCTACATCCAGTAAAAGTTTTACAATTTCGGCATGACCAGACCCTGCCGCACTCATCAAGGCTGTTGAGCCTTCATACTTGGTCGCATTCACTGCAACACCCGCATCAATCAAGTTTTTTACAGTTACCATATTGCCTTTCTCAACAGCATTCATCAATTCAACATTTTTTTGACCCTTGACTATCAAGTCTGCTTTAAATGAAGATAGTTTATCTCTAATTGTCCAAATAAATATAAATGGTCTGTATTTCCGTTTTTTAGGAGGCATAAAAAGCTCATACATTTCATTATTTAAATTGCTCAACTCTTTTCTGGTAAGCTCAATAGGTGGAAAGGATTCATATATTTTTTCCGAAGGAATTCCTGCATTATAATGATGACTGAAAGGGGTCAAAATTAGAAGATCTATTGTGGTATGCCCTTCCTCAGTTCGTGTTATTTTGAGCGGGTAATAGAGAAAACCTGTTCTAAATCTATATTGTATCGCCTCGTTGGTTTTAGGTTTTTTTTCTAACTGCACTACGTCGAATACGAACCACCCGAATCCTTCTTCAAGATATTCAGATATAACAGTCTTTAATTCTTCTGGGATTTTTGGATTTTCTACCCCAGCGGATTTCAGGTATTTATCAACCCAATCTATAAAACCATGGCTATTTAGTACATGCGCAACGGATATGTCATGAGCACCGATCTTTTCATGAAATGTGATCTCTCCTGCAGGTTCCATTTCTTCTGCTTCTTTCCCCTTAACTTTTGTACGACTCCTTGATAGTCTGGCTTGTTTCTGTAAATGTTTATTTATGAGATCGGTTGCTTTCTTAAAAACCTCCATATCACCCTCTTTAACCACAGGCTCCGAAGGTAATGGTATGACTTCGAGAACCTTGGTTGATTCAGATGCGTGTAAATCTGTGGTTAACAATAGTATTTCTTCGTATCCATTCCATGCAATCATAGCACGTTGATTCGGTTCGAATATCTGTACATTTTCCTCAAAGGGAATTGAGCCTCTGTCTGCATACAAAGGTAAGTGAATACAAATCTGTGGAGCTAAAATCAGGATAAAGATTAATACTAACGTTCTGACTTTCATTTTCAGCCTCCTTGCGA
>JAEOSP010000453.1 GCA_016840305.1 Candidatus Hodarchaeota archaeon | reverse complement strand
GCTTTAATAGACAAGTCCCCTATTTGGTCATTAATTTTCAGGGCTTCCTCATAATGTTCTAATGCTGCTTGAAAGTTATTTTGCGAAAAATAAGTTAACCCAATATTGGTGAGTAGGACTGTTCTTTCTGTTAAATTCCCCGATTTTCCTACCAGCTCCAACGCTTGCCCAAATCTCTCTAAAGCAGCTTGATAGTCCTGTTGTGCCTTATAAGCCATACCAATATTATTGAGGTTCATCGCTTTTCCTGTTAAACCCCCCAATTCAAGTGCTTGCTCATAATGTTCCAAAGCTACTTGAATTTCGCCTCGCTCGAGATAAACGGATCCGTTATTATTGAGGAAAGTAGATTTAATGTTTAGGTCACCTATCTTCTCTGCGATCGCAAGACCCTTTTCACCGATTTTAAGGGCGTCATTTAGTTGAGAGAGGCCATAATAAAGATCCCAAACGAAAAAATACTTTTTAACCAAGCTTTCCGTTACTAAAACTGATGGTAGCCATCCCTTAAAATCTATTGAAGCTTGTGAGCTTTTCTGTAAATCAGGCATGGATATATTTTTTAGTAAAATCGGCCAAAGGATTTCTGTGACAAAATAGCTCGTATTAACATTAATTTTGTATATTTCCAATGACAATTTTCGCAATCTGGATTCCCGAGCTATTTCTAGTAATAATTGATCTTCCTTTGAACGATCAGAAGCGTCAACAGAGCCAGTGCCATCCTTAATTGCTAGGATTTCTGGGATGGACTCCGAAGTATGATTAATCCAAATTACCTTGGAAATATTATGTAATTCCTTCAAAGTCGGTCCAATATCAAAATCATCACTGCCAGAATAGCCCATCACTACTAGTGTCCGATCTTTCAAGAGTTTAGTAATAACAGGTTTCTTAAATGGCTCAATTGCGAAAGTTTCTCCTTGTTCACGATCCCGTCCGAGTGCAGAGAGAGTAGCTACTAGGGAATCTGTTGTTACTTCTCCAGTGATAAGATTCCTCTTCGAGCCATGGAGTTTACATAGTGAGTATTTTCCCTCAGTGAATACTTTTTGAGGATCAAAGGTAAGGAAATCATGCTTTGTGATCACAGGGACAATCAGTGTTTTATCTTTAAGGATATTGAGCAGAGCATGTTCAACCAAATAATCGAAGTTTGTCGTTATAACATGATGTCCCTTCTTGATAGCATGTGCTAAGAAATAGTGGAAGATATTAGGGGTACTGAATTGTTCAAAATAGTCCATTATCTTTAGTTCAGGATCGAAGTGCTTTTGAACTGTTTCCACAATTAATTCATACCTTAAATGAGGGAGTTTTAATATATTATTTCTCTCTTCAGCAGGTACACACGCGTTAACAAGTACTTCAACTAATTCACGAGCTGATTGAAGTGATGCAGGTTTTTCCATAGAAATACCCGCGCCTACGAGGAATGTACACTTTTCATCATAAACGAGGATTTCCTTAATCTGAATATCAATTTTTCTTAAAAGTGGAATTTTTACCATTTAATACCTTCCTTTTTCGTATCAAGTTGTTTTTAAGCTAAGGTTTCAATAATACATTTTTAAGTAACTTCAAATAGAAGTGTTATGGCTTGATCTTCTTCTTCAGAAAAAAGAAGTCCCAAAGGCAAATTAACAATAAAATAATAGGAGCCTGGTGGGAGAGCTGAATCGATCTTTAGTCTTAGATTTTCTGTGCTTAAACCTATTATATAAATCCCTCCTAAATTCACGCCTTTATGAAATTCATATTGAATATATATACGTCCTGGAGCAAGGGCTGGATGCCAAATAAGATTTCCACTGCTATTAAAAAGTTTCAAATACTGAAGTAGATCAGGAGCATAATTTGTGACATTATGAGTTACTAAACACATTAGATTAACAGTTAAAGCTATATTCTCACCAGAACTGTAGGAACTTTGTTCGAGTGAAGCATAAAAGGCCCACCGTTTACAAAAATCTAATTTTGAGAGATTTTCTTCCTCCAACTTCGGAGGTTGGAAATTAAATATGAGTATAAATCCAAGGATGCAAATTAATGCGATGGATAGACTAAAAAGAATTTTAAATCTCAATCATAAACATCTCTTAATCCTATAATAAAAATTAGCCTTTTCATTTAAAAAAACTTCTAAAATGATCAGTTTTTTAAATTAGAAGATTAGGAAAGAATTATTATTAAGTTGATCAGGACAACAAATATATCAAAGTTATTATCAAAGGGGGCAAGATTGGTCAAGAAAGACTTCAACTAGTTTCAAGATTTCTTAGATGCCTGTAACGAAAATAATCTAATGGATATAGTTTTTTTTCTTTTATTATGAAGATAAAGATGAGGTTGACTTATGAATTCAAACAGTTCAGATTTAAAGCCAGTTATTCCATGGAAAATATATATTGTTATTCATTTTATTATTGCTATCACTTCTGGATCTGCGATTTTATTAAGCAATACAATAGATCCACAATCAGGAGAACCTTTGTTTCCTTTTCATCTCCCGGAGGGAGTGTTTCGCTTTTTACCAGGGGATTTTTTATTTGATATTCTCTGGATTTATGTAATAGCTATCATCGTTTCAATAATCTTATATATGCTTACTCCCGTTCTTTCACTCTATTTTTGGAAAATACACAATCTCCTTACTTTCAGAAATTATAATTATTACATTCAAACAATGGGAACAAAATTTTCAACAACAGATCAAATTAAACGTTTAGTTCTTCCAGCTTTTACTGCACTTGGTATTTCATCTAGTATTTCTGCTATTG